>JANLRW010000367.1:0-2920 GCA_031361925.1 Sphingomonadales bacterium | reverse complement strand
ACCGTCTTCAGGGCGTGGCCATAGGTCAGGTTGATACCCGGATTATTGGGCATCGAACCCAGCAGCGCCTCATAAACAAGCATCGCTTCATCGAAATTGCCGACTGCCAGATTTTCATTGGCATAAAGCATTTCGAATTCGGGATTGCCCGGCTCTTTCCCGCACAGTTCGGACGCCTCGGCCAAAGCGAGTTCAAATTTTTGCCGCTTGCGTAAGACTTTCACATAATCAAAATGCGCGTTCACATTTTTAGGCTCTAAAACCTTGCAGGATTCGAGCAAAAACTCGGCCTCGTCATAGGCGTTAAACTTCATGCCGATGTCGGCGAGGAGCCGCATTGCCTCGACATGATGGCCGTTGCGCTGCAAAAAGGCGCGGCAAAGCTGCTCGGCCTTGTAAATGCGTCCTTCTTGAATGAAACTGGCAACGCTCAATAACTCGGGCGGCAACGCTGATAAATGCGAAAACTGCGCGTCGGCAAAACTGGCGGCGTCGTCCCGCCCCGCTTTGCTGTGCAGTTCGCCAAGCATACGCCAACTTGCGGCCAAGGCGCCGTTATGCGTGACGGCGCGCTGATAGGCAGCAAACGCCTCCTCGCTGCGTCCGCTATCGCGCAGGCAATGCCCGCGCTCCTGCCAAGCCCGCCCATAGCCAGGATCAATCGCAATCAATTGGTCTAGCGTAGCAAGCGCGGTTGGTATTTGCCGCTGCATACGTTGCGTGACTGCCAGAGTGTATAACGCATCGATGTTATCTGGCGCAATTTCGAGCAATTGCGCGCATGATACCGCTGCTTCGGCGATACGCGCGTTTTGCAGATGCGTCCGTGCCTCGCGCAGCGTAGCGTCGATTGTCTCCGGCGATGCCTCCGCCAACATTGTCACACGAGCTCCTATGTTGTGACGAACAGTTCCGGGACACTGCCGCATTTCGTGCACGCGGCGCAATGCCGAAATGGGATAAAGATGGGGCACCGCGCAGCATTGCGCGTGCCCCGCCGTGCTTTTTAAATCTTGTACGAGAACCGCAGCCCGATTGTACGCGGACGTGACGTGGTGGTCCGAAGCTCACCATCATTCCCACTTTTATATAGCTCAGGCCGCTCATCGGTCAGATTGTCGCCGAAAACCTCGATCCGCCACTCATCCCTCGAAACGCCGAACGACGCAGCGATTGTACTATAGGAACCAAGCTTCTGCGCCGCCGGGATTGGCGCGATCACATCGCCAGGCCGGACCAGCACACCGTTATAAGTGACCGGAATCGATGCGGCATAGCCAAGCGTCGGGTTGGAAGACTGATAGCGGATGTCGACATTATCGATAACGTCCGAGATGCTCTTGCCAACATAATGAAACCCGATTTGCGCGAATGGCATCAAACCGGAGGAAAGTTCCTTTTCCCAATGCAAGCGCGCATTGAACTGGAATTTGGGACTTAGCGCCAGCGGTCCGCCCAGAGGACGGAGCACCGTTGTATTTTTACGATATTTCGTAAGTTCCGAGTCATTATATGAGAAGGCGCTGTTGAGCGTGAGCTCTGGCGTCGCACGCCACGTTAGATCGCCCTCTATACCTCTGATCCGCGCATCGATTAGGTTTGTCGTGAACGTCTGGTTGGAGATATTCTGGTCGAATACCGTGATCTGGATATTACTCCAATCAATCTGGTAAGCGGCCAAATTGAGCTGCAAGCGACGGTCGAGTAGCGAGAATTTACCACCAATTTCATAGTTCTGCACCTTGTCCGGAACATATGTGCCGAGGCGCACGAAATCAGCGTTGGTTGGACAAATAGCGCTGGGCACGCGGCAAGGTCGACGGTTGAAACCACCGGGACGGAAGCCGTCAGAGTAAGTTGCGTAGACTAAAGATCCGTCACCAATGCGATAAGTCAGGTTAGCCTTATACAAAACGCCCGTGTACTTAGCGGGCGACGCGTCGGCATATAATACGTTAAGATTGGCGCTGACGTTATAAAATGCCGGCGGAGTAGCAGAGGGCGAGTAGGTCCCCGTTGCTGCGTTATAGACACCGCGTGAACCGCCAAAACTGCCATTCGACGATCCGTTAATCGAAGCCTTTTCGTTATAATAGCGAAGGCCACCGGTCAGGATCAGCTTTTCCGGAACAATGTCGAATGAAGCCTCGCCATAGGCCGCAAACTGCTTGTCGCGGCGCTGAATGTCATTGAAAAAGCCGACTTTTACCGGGCGGATACTGGTATCCCTTGCGTCCACCGATGCGTTCGGAGCACGGCGGTAAATGAAACCAGCTGCCTCGTTCAGATAAGACCAGTCGGTGTTGTCGAACAGCTTATTATCATCATAAAACAGCCCGAACGTACCGCGAATACGCTTGTCCGCCGGCGTCGTGATCCGGAATTCATGGGTCTGACGCTTGGTTTGGTTGCGAACCTGATAAGTCTTGCTTGGTGCGTAGCAGGTGTTGCCGATGTTGCCGTTATAGGCCGCAGTATAATAAACCCCGCGATCACATTCATAATAAGGCAAATAAAGCCCGATATTCGAATATCCGGCATAATCCGCGACTTGCGTGGCGCGATGCTTCATATAAGAGCCGGTGTAAATCAGGTCGAGCGCGCCGAGACGACCGTTTATTGTCAGAGTCGACAGATTGACACGGTCGCGCAATGAATTGTCGTTGAACTTGGTTACCTGTAGGTCGCCGACATCTGGTTCAAAGTCGAACACGCCGTCTGTATCGAGCTCCTGACGGAGATGCATGAGGTCCACCGACCAATCATCGGTCACCTTCCATGTCAGCGCAATACGTCCGCCCCGATAAGTCGCATCATTGTAATCGTTTTCGACAAAAGCATCGTTGTTTATGGTTTGGCGCGTCGGCGCCCGGTAAAGACTGCCGGTGCAATTGGGCACAGCTGTTGTCGCCGTCGCCTG
>JANLRW010000342.1:0-3706 GCA_031361925.1 Sphingomonadales bacterium | reverse complement strand
CAGCGGTGTAATATTGCTCGGTGCAGCGCTGCTATCGGTGCTGATTTTCCGCCAACTGGGGCTTGGTGCGGTGCTTGGTTATTTGGTTGCCGGCATCGTGATCGGCCCCGATGTCCTTGGCGTGACTGGCGATGCCGAGACGATATTGGGCTATTCGGAAATCGGCATAATTCTGCTGCTGTTCTTGGTCGGGCTGGAACTGTCACCAAGTCGGCTCTGGCTCATGCGGCGCGATATATTCCTATTTGGACCATTGCAGGTCGCGCTGTGCGGGTTGGTGATGTTTGCTGTCATTGCCGGCGTGATGCCAAGCTTCACATGGGAGGCGGCGTTGGTCATGGGGCTGCCGCTGGCCTTGTCGTCAACAGCGCAGGTGCTACCCCTGCTACAATCGCGTGGACGAATGAAGACCGATTATGGCCAGAAAAGCTTTTCGATCCTGCTCTTTCAGGACCTGTCGATTGTGCCGTTGTTGACCATCGTTGCCGCTTTATCGCGTGCGCCAGCACCCGAAGGTGCCGTCAGCGGCTGGCGGTTGGTCGTCTATGCCGTGTTGGCGATTGTCGCACTCGTTCTCGCGGGGCGATATCTTTTGTCGCCATTGTTGCGACTGGTCGGCAAGATTTCGGAGCGTGAGCTGTTCATCGTTACGGGGCTGTTTGCTGTTTGCGCAAGTGCAGCGGTGATGCAGATGATCGGCGTGTCAGCGGCGCTCGGCGCGTTTGTCGCAGGCGTGATGCTGGCCGAATCGCCCTACCGGCACGAGCTGGAGGCCGATATCGACCCGTTCCGTTCAATCCTGCTCGGGCTGTTTTTCATGGCGGTTGGCATGATGCTCGATCTCGATGCCATCGCAGCGCAGCCGATGATGGTGGTTGGACTGGCGCTCGCGTTGATCGCGGTCAAAACTGGTGTCATCTTCGCGCTCGGACGGTTTTTCGTGCTGACCAGTCAAGCGTCGATTATCATGGCGCTGTTGTTGAGCCAAGGCGGCGAGTTCGGCTTTGTCCTGTTTGCGGCGGCCCAAAATGCCCAGCTGATCGAGCCAGAGGCGGCGAGCCTGTTCGGTGCTGTAGTGACACTGTCGATGGCGTCGACACCGTTTTTGATGATCCTTGCTGGTAAACTGGCCGCCCGGAAAACGGCGGGTGATGCTCAACTTGATGATCCCGAATTTGCAGAGCAAGCCAGCGTCATCATTGTTGGCCATGGCCGGTTCGGGCAGAATGTATCGCAAATCATGCAGGCAGCAGGACGCAGCGTGACGTTGATTGATATTGACCCCGAAACAATCGACCGGTCAGGCGAGTTCGGTCGCAAGGTATTTTACGGCGACGGCACTCGCATCGACTTGTTGCACCGCGCTGGCGCAGAAAAGGCATGTGCGATATTTTTCTGCATCGACGACCGCGGGCTCGATGCCGAGATGCTGACTCCGGTGCGTGAGACCTTTCCCAAGACCAAAATCTTCGCTCGCGCATATGACCGGCAACAGGCGCTGGCGCTGATGCGCGACCCTGACATCATCATGATCCGTGAGGTTTTTGAATCGTCGGTGCGGATGGCAGTTGATGCGTTGAAGGCGCTGGGCACGAGCAAAGAGAATATCACAAAAATCGTCACTGAATTCCGGCTGCGCGACAAAACACGGCTGAACGCACAGTTCGAGACCGGGGACCTGAAAGCGGGCTTTCGCCATAGCTTTGGCGGCGATGAGTCGGATGACTTCTTGATCGACTAAGTCTGTGCTTCTTCGTCCAGAAACGCTGCGATATCGTCGAGCCGTACATCGTTGCTCAAAAAAGTCTGCCCAATCCCGCATGCCAGCAAAAAGGGCAGGGTGCCGCCGCTCATCTTTTTGTCGTGGCGCATATGGTCCACCAGCGCCGCGCCGTCGGCGGTGACATTGGCCTCGGCAAGCGTCGTCGGTAGCCCGGCACGCCGTAGCACCGACGCGACACGAGTGGCATCTGTCGCCGGGCATAGGCCGATTCGTGCCGAGTAACGCAGCGCAAGCGCCATTCCGGCGGCAACGGCCTCACCGTGAAGCAGCCGGTCGGAAAAGCCGGTATCGGCCTCCAGCGCATGGCCGAACGTGTGTCCCAGATTAAGCAGCGCACGCGTTCCGGTCAGTTCTTTTTCGTCTGCGGCCACAATCCGTGCCTTGGACTGGACCGAATGCACAATGGCATATTCGCGCGCGGCGGCATCGCCTGCAAAGAATGCTTCGAGATTGGCATCGCACCAGTCGAAAAATTCGGGATCATCAATTAGGCCGTATTTGACTACCTCCGCAAACCCGGCCGCGAGCTGCCGCGCCGGTAGGGTCGCCAGCACTCGCGGGTCAATGAGCACCAATGACGGTTGGTGAAACGCGCCAACCAGATTTTTGCCCGCCGCGCTGTTTATCGCGGTCTTGCCGCCGACGCTGCTGTCCACCTGCGCCAGCAATGTGGTCGGAATCTGGATGAACGAACAGCCGCGTTTTACAATATGCGCGGCAAAACCGGTAATGTCGCCAACGACGCCGCCGCCCAGCGCGACAATATGGTCGCTACGTTCGATATGGTTTTGAAGCAGCCAGTCGGTCAGTCGTTCGAGTTCGCCCCAACTTTTTGCACCTTCACCCGAGGGCAACACGAACCGGACGGTCTCCAGCGCCCCCAATCCAGCGGTAAATTGCGGCCAAACATGGCTCGCCACCTGTTCGTCGGTAACCACGAGCAACCGCCGTCCCCGCGCAAATGGTTGCATGAATTCGCCGGCTCGTTGCAACAATCCAGCCTCTACCACAATGTCATAGCGCCGGTCGGCTAGGTCAACGGTTATCACGGTCATGCTGCAAATGCCTTTAGGATGTTTTCGACGGTACGGGCGTGTGGAGACGTATCGCTGCGGATATGCAGATCGGCCTCGGCGTAGACCGGGTTGCGTACTGTGCCCAATTCGGTCAGGACTTCACGCGCGTTGCGCCCTTGCAACAACGGGCGATGGCTGCGCCTGCCGACACGTTCCACCAAGACGTCGATATCGGCATCAAGCCAGATTGATCGTGCTTTTTGCAAGATCAATGCGCGGGTTTCGGCATTGATAAAAGCGCCGCCGCCAGTGGCGATGACCTTTGGCGCGCCGTCGATTAGCCGCGCAATTACCCGCCGCTCACCGTCACGAAAATAAGGTTCGCCAAATCGTTCGAATATTTCGGCAATGCTCATCCCAGCAGCTGCCTCGATCTCGTCATCGGCGTCGACAAATTCGAGGTCGATCTGGTTTGCAAGCTTCCTGCCGATGCTGCTTTTGCCAACACCCATCATGCCGACAAGAACGATTGGCCGGTCAACAGGCAAATATGGCCGGGCCGCGATTGGTTCATTGTCATGGTCGGTTTGTGAGGCCATTGCGATGATGCCTATATATCGGCTAGACGGAGCCGGAAAGTAATTTGCCATAAAGCTGGATTCGACATGCAATTTAAGCGAATGCGCGCGTGACGAAGCGGCGCGGGAGGTTGGGCCGGTGGATATATTTGATCGGTGGAGTGATATTGGCCGCTGCATTGTTGTGGTGGCTCGAATGGCTGGGCAGCGAGCGACCGCTGAAGACAATCGAGGTGCCGGTATCACAACCGGTCGCCAAGCAGAAAACGGGTTTGCACCTTGAAAATGAGAACAATTAAAGCTGGATTGCTGGTGGCTGGCGCCGCTGG
>JANLRW010000249.1:0-6552 GCA_031361925.1 Sphingomonadales bacterium | reverse complement strand
CCATTGGCGTGTATCAGTCTTGCCACCAGTTCCTTGCCGCTACCGGATTCGCCGCTGATGTAGACCGGGGCCTGGCTACGCGCGAGCTTGACGATCTGTTGGCGCAAATGGATTACCGGCGCCGATTCGCCCAGCAACTGCACCTGATCGGGGTAGTGCAGCTCCTTGCCAGCACCCTGTCGCGACGCAGCAGGAACTGGGCGAAGCGGCGGGACTATCGCCAAGTGCGGCGGCACGGCGGCAAAAGGCTTTAGAAGACGCTGGAATATTGCGCGGCTACCGCGCCGATGTGAACCTCCGCAAGCTCGGAATGGGCGCGACGGTGATGGTCACGATTACGCTCGACAGCCAAAGCGAGGAGGCGATGGCGGCGTTCGAAGCGGCGGTGGCCGACAGCCCCTCAATCATCCGCTGCCACCTGATGTCGGGGCGCAACGATTATTTGCTGGTCGTCCGCGCCGCTTCCATCGAAGACTACGAAATCATCCACCGGCAGGAGATTGCCCGGCTGCCTAGGGTGGCGCGGATAGAGACAGCGTTTGCCTTGCGCGAAGTCGTCAATCGCACCGTGCCACCGCGATTGTTGGTATGAGGCGTTTATTTCTGGATAGCTGGCAGCAACAGATCGGCAGATGCGACCGCATCACAAGCCACTGGCGTTTCGTCGGCACGTTTGACATGTGGTCCGCCACCCGGACCACTGCCGACGATGATCGAACTGCCATCTTCGCTGATGGAAAAATGAAGGTCCTGCACTGATACTTTTCCGCCCGCTGGCCACAGCATCGATACCGAAACTGCCGGGTTTGGCCTATCTTTGGAAACCGCACAGGCAAACTGAATATTGTCGACATCTTTGACGACTATCGGCGGGTTGCTGCGCGCGGATAGGTCTGCATAGGTAAAATGTTTGAAGCCGTGAACGGGCTTGCGTCGACTGGCGGAATTTGGATCCCAGTCATCGCACGCCATCGGTTTACTGCGGTCACCTCCGGCTCCTTTGGTTTTGATTGCATGCCAGACAACCGCAGGCGTAATCCCGTCTGCGGCAGGCGCAATGCTTACATCGACGGTATGCGCATAGCCGCTCGGTGCCTTCGCTCCTGCGTTGGCAATCTTGTCATTTGCCAGCTGCGGATTCGATGCGCCAAAACTCCATTCGACCATCGATGAACCTTCGGATACGGACACATCACATCGTTCGGTTGCGGCACTGCTGCTTGTGTTCTCCGTTGCTTTTGCACATGCAATATTAGGCACCAACATGGAAATTGCGGCAACGCCGCCGAGTAAATTTCTCATGATCTCTCCCCTGCTATGTTTGGAAGCTCGTTGGCTCCGACATCGCACCCGTTGCAAATATGATCCGCTTTGGGGCATGAACGGCAACTGAATATGGCAACGTCAGCTCCCTTAACGGTCGGGCGCGATAAGCGTCGCGGTCGACCTCCCCAATCCTCTCTAACAACGCCCTAATCTTCTCGAACATCTGGTCGATATGCTGCTTTTCCAATATCAACGGCGGGCTGAGCGCGATGATGCCTCTTGTCGCTTTCACCAATAACCCATTGTCGAAGCACGCATGGAACAGGTCGATTGCGCGTTTGGTCGGTGCGCTGGGCGGAGTTCGAGTTCTATGCCAGCAATCAGGGCCGATGTTGCAGTCATCGATGACGTGGCGTTTGCCGCGAAGGCGGTGCGCGGCGTTGGCCCAGTAGTCCCCTAACTCGTGCGCCTTTTCGAACAACCCCTCGTCGCGGCGGTCTTGGCAATCGCATCCACAATGGACGCGCGGCCATGACCGGCGTTGCTGCATCACAAGCCCGCAGTGCCATCAAGGATGCTGCGGCCGTCGGCACTTCGGTTGTGCAGTCCTTGGTGGACACGAGCAGGCGTGGGTGAGCGTCGAACGCCTTGTTGGCGGTGAGGGGCATCCAGGAGCCAGCGAACGGATCGTTTTCAACAGTTTCGCGGTTATGAAACAGTTTTCGCTGTCAACGCAAGACTGTGACGCATTTATCACAATTAATAAAAAGGTCATAATCGCTGTCACAAAATTGCTTGCTTGGGCACCGCTTTGATGTTTTGTGTGCACCTGCACAATAAACGCGCCGATTAATACTTTTGCAATCAGGACGCGGGCAAAGAGTTTGACGGGAAGAGCACAGCATAGGCTGGCATGGGCATCGCGCGCACGCGGCCAACCCTATTGAACCAAGAAGGATTACAACATGCGTAAATCAATTTTCAAACTGGCAGCAGTCAGCGTCGCGATGAGTGCGTTGGCCATTTCCGCGCCAGCATTCGCGCAAGACGAAGAAGAGGCGTCGGGCCCGATCACGATCACGGGTAGCCTGACCGGCGTGTCTGACTACCGTTTCCGCGGCGTGTCGCTCTCGACCAAGGATTTTGCGATCCAGCCAACAATCACTGTTAAGCATGAATCGGGTTTTTATGCAGGCGTGTGGGCTTCCAACCTTGCTGAAAATCCAGGCGATGACGTCGAAGTAGACCTTTATGCTGGTTTTTCAGGCGGCGAAGAGCTGACCTATGACATTGGCGCGACTTATTATGTCTATCCCGGCGTATCCAGCTTCAATTATGTCGAGTTCACTGGTAAATTGGGTTCGACCATCGGCCCGGCCACAGTTGGCGTCCAGTTGAGCTACGTGCCTGAGCAGGACAACACCGGCAATAACGACAACATCTATTACGCCGCCAACGCCGCGATTGCGCTGCCTGACTCGCCGATTTCAATTGTCGGGTCGATCGGCACTGAAGACGGCGCGTTTACCGCTGGCAACGAAAAAGTCGATTGGTCGCTCGGCCTGACTGCGGCCGTATCGGGCTTCACGCTCGGGGCGAGCTATGTCGACACCAACCGTCGCTCGCTGTTCGCCTTCAAGGATAGCTCGGCTGGCGTTGTGTTCTCGGTAAGCTACGGCTTCTAAACCAGATCCTTTGAAACGGGATATGCGCGGGCTGGCTTGACCTTTTCAAGCCGGTCTGCGCACATTGCCGTTTATGACCGTGAACCTTGCCAGCTGGATAGCCGAACATAAGATCGACGAAGTCGAGTGCATTGTCCCTGATATTAACGGAGTGCAGCGCGGCAAGGTGCTGCCTGCCAAAAAGTTCCTGTCATCGGTGCGTGACAAATCGCTGCGGATCCCGGGTAGCGTGTTTATCTGTACGATCGACGGGCATTATCCCGAGGAAATCGACGATATTTGGGACAAAGATCCCGACAAAATCCTAATTGCCGACCCCGATACGATCTGCGTTGCGCCGGGTTTCAAATCACCCACGGCGTTTGTTATTGCCGATGCTTATAATGGCGACGGCAGCGAGGTTGCGGTTTCACCGCGCGCGATCTTGAAGAAAGTTGTGGCGCTATATACGGCTAAGGGCTGGAAACCGATTATCGCGCCGGAGGTGGAATTCTACCTCGTCTCGCAGAACGTCGATCCGGATTTCCCGCTGACCCCGCCAACCGGACAATCGGGCCGCAGCGAGACTGCAAGCCAGCCTTACGGGCTGGAGGCGATGAACGAATATGAGGATATCATCGATCATATCTACGATGATTGCGAGCTCATGGGGCTCGATATCGACACGATGATCCATGAAATGGGCGCGGCACAGCTGGAGGTCAATTTCATTCACGGCGATCCGTTGAAATTGGCGGACTCGGTGTTTCTTTTCAAACGCGTAGTGCGCAACGTTGCGAAACAACATGGCGTGTATGCAACGTTTATGGCCAACCCTATGGCGGGCCAACCGGGTAGCGCCATGCACATCCACCAGTCGGTCGTTGATGCCGAAAGCGGCAAAAATCTGTTTTCGAACGCCAACGGCAAGGACAGCGCGCTGTTTCGTAGCTACATCGCCGGGCTGGTCAAGTTCATGCCGCAGATTTCACCATTGTGGGCGCCCAATGTGAACAGCTTTCGGCGGATGCGTCCTGACAGCGCAGCGCCGATCAATGTCCAGTGGGGCGAGGATAATCGCAGCTGCGGTTTCCGTGTGCCAATATCCGACCGCGCCAACCGCCGCGTCGAAAACCGGCTGCCGGGGGCGGATTCTAACCCTTACCTGGCGATGGCCGCGTCATTGGTATGCGGCTATATCGGTATGGTCGAACGCATGGTGCCCGCCAAGGCAATCACTGGCAGCGCCTATAACCGCGCGCGCACCTTGCCACGCACCTTGGAGGCGGCACTCGACCGGTTCTCGACATGTAAGCAGGTGCGCAACTTACTCGGCGAAGATTTCTTTGATATATTCTTTGCGGTGAAGGATTATGAACTGTTCAACTACCAGTCGGTAGTAAGCAGCTGGGAGCGTGAGCATTTGCTCTTACGTGTGTGATGCACGATCCGCTGAACGATAGCTATTATGCCGCAAGCGCCAATGCGTGGGAAACGCAGCCTTCGCTCAAAGGCGAGGCGCGGTGCGACGTGTGCGTCATCGGTGGCGGGTTCACAGGGCTTTCGGCAGCACTGGCTTGCGCCGAGCGGGGCCTGTCGGTCATATTGCTGGAAGCTAAAACCATCGGCTTTGGCGCGTCGGGCCGCAATGGTGGGCAGCTCATTCCGGGTCTACGCTGGTCGATGCGCGAGATTGACGCCGAATTCGGGCGCGAGCGGGCAACGGCGATATTCGATCTTGCCTGGAGCGCAGTAGCGCGGGTTAGCGACCGGGTTTTGCGACATAACATCGAATGCGACCTGACGCCCGGGCATTTGGAAGCGGCTTATAAACCGGCGCATTTCGACGAAATGCAACGCGAGGCGGAGTTCTTGTCGCGTCAATTTGATTGGACTTCACCCGAAGTCGTGCAGCGCGGTGACATGGGCAGGCATATCAATGGCGGCGGTTATCATGGTGGCATATATGACTGCAAAGGCGGACATTTTCACCCGCTGAATTACGCGTTGGGATTAGCAAAAGCAGCCAGCGAAGCCGGTGTCCGCGTTTACGAAAATAGCCCCGCATTGGGCTATTTCGACGATGGGTCAAATGATGTGGAAATCTTTGCTGGAGAAGCAAGCGTTCGGGCAAAACATGTAATTTTAGCGACCGACGCTTGGATCGGCGACATCGCACCTAGCCTTGGCAGTTACACCATACCGATCATGAACTACAACATCGCCACTCAGATACTGCCCCAAGCCCACGACTTGCTACCGAGCAACGCCGCTGTTGCTGATAGCCGGTTTGTTCTAAACTATTTCCGCTTGAGTGCTGATAATCGTATGATTTTTGGAGGCGGCGAAAAATACGTGCAGACGCCGCCTGCCGATATTGGCACATTTGTTCGCAAGCATATGGCACAAGTTTTTCCAAGCCTTGCCGACACTATAATCCAATATGCGTGGGGTGGGGCGGTTGCGGTCACCAGCAACCGGCTGCCGCATATGGGACGCAAGGGAAATGTCTTCTACGCGCATGGCTTTTCCGGGCACGGCGCGTTGATAACGACGCTGGCGGGGGAGCTGATGGCGGAGGCAGTTGTCGGCACGGTGGAGCGGTTCGATGTGTTTGCCAGCTTTCCGCATAGTCGCTTTCCCGGTGGGAAATGGCTGGCGAGGCCGCTGGCGATGTTGGGTTTGCTCTATTATGCGATGCGGGACCGGCTGTGATCAGTGCTCCTGGCATATCTGCGCTGACTGCGCGCGAGACCGAGCGCTTCATCGCTGCTAACCCAAAATCAAAGGTGCAGTCCGAGGTATCTAAAGGCTGGTTTCAAGGCGTTCCGTTCCATTGGATGCTGGACTGGCCAAGTCCGTTTCCGATTGTCGCGGCGAGCGCCAAAGATGCGACGCTGACCAGCATTGACGGGCAGGTTTTCGACGATTTTTGTCTTGGCGATACCGCCAGCATGTTCGGTCATTCGCCGCCCGCACTCGCCTTTGCATTGGCAGAGCAAGCGGCGCAGGGGCTTAGCTATATGTTGCCGACGGCAAAGGGTGCGGAACTCGGCGACATGCTGGCAGCGATGTTCGGCCTGCCGCATTGGCAGGTGACGACAACCGCCAGCGAAGCAAATCGCGCGGTCATCCGTTGGTGTCGCGGCCTAACTAAGCGTAATAAAATACTGATATTCAATGGTTGCTATCACGGCGCGGTTGACGATGTGTTTGTCGATTTGCGCGACGGTGTGGCAGTCAACCGGCCAAGTCTGATCGGGCAGGTGCAGGATTTGCTGCCGACGACAGTGGGTATCGAGTTTAACGACGTCGAAGCGCTCGAAATAGCCCTGCGCGCTGGCGACATCGCCTGCGTGCTCGCCGAGCCGGTGATGACCAATGTCGGTATGGTCCGCGACGCGCCGGGCTATTTGCAGACGCTCCGAAGGCTCTGCACCGAAACTGATACGTTGCTCGTATTCGATGAAACGCATACCATTTCGTCAGGCTATGGCGGTCACAGTAACATGCACGGGCCAAAACCCGACATCATGGTCATCGGCAAATCCATCGGCGGCGGTGTGCCATGTGCGGTTTATGGCTTTACTGCCGAAGTGGCCTCGAAAATGGCCGCGCTCAA
>JANLRW010000247.1:0-1921 GCA_031361925.1 Sphingomonadales bacterium | reverse complement strand
GCGCGCCCGTAGTTCAACTGGATAGAATACGAGCCTTCTAAGCTTGGGGTTGCAGGTTCGAACCCTGCCGGGCGCGCCAAGCTTCTATTCAGCATTCGCCTATAAGCCAGACCACCGCTTGATTTCCTGTAGTGACTACAGGAAAAAATAAAGCCGGACGCTATCGACTCGCAGCTTTTGATATGCTGGTATGTAAAAAATAAAGTTGTCGCAGCGCTGATTGAGGGGAAGCGTTATGGTCCAGTTAGTGAGCGCGTTGGCACCGCAGGCTTTGGACCTTCACAACCTCCACCGGTTCGAAAAACATTTCATTGCGCCTGATATATATAAGCAGCACGATGTCACGGCTCGGCGGATTGACCTTGTCCGTATCGTATCAAATGAAATCATCCCGCGATTGTTGCGCCTCCACACAGAAGTCGTGCCAGACGCACCTCCGGTGGAGGTGGTCATCAAAGCACTGTTGCCGAGCGGCGCAGATATCGATGCGCTTGCCCACATCGTCCTCGGCGATGACCTCGAAGCAGCCGCAACCTATGTCACGGTGATGCGTGATCGCGGACTATCTATGGAAACCTTGTACATTGAATTGCTTGAACCCACAGCTCGCCATCTTGGCAAAATGTGGGACAATGATGAATGTGATTTCGTCGACGTCACGATTGGCGTCGGACGCCTTCAAAATCTGCTCGCAATTTTTAATGAAACTTATGCGTTGCCCCAGCTTGCGACGAGGCGAAAAGTGTTGATGGCGACGACGCCAGGTAACCAGCATTCGTTCGGCGCGTCGATGGTTGAACGATTGCTATCGGCGGCAGGCTGGCAGGTCGATGCCGAATATTCGGGTGAAGCCGGAGAAATCATATCGGCAGTGCGCCGGAACTGGTTTGCCGTCATTGGCCTGACCGCAGGATCGGACCGACAACTGGAAGCCCTCGAATCGGTCATCGTGCAGGTTCGCCGGGAATCGCAAAATACCGCGATTGGGGTATTGGTCGGCGGACCGATGTTTACCGAAAATCCTGCGCTCGCAACCGAGGTTGGAGCTGACGCGACTGCCCCCAACGCTGCCGCAGCTGTCTTGGCTGCGCAAAAACTGTTTGATCTCGCCGTGCGGGATTGGGATAGCCGCCCATAGCGATGGTACGGCGAATGGCTATCAAGCTCGATCGGCGAGCAATTTTCTAGCGGTATTTGTTCAGCGCTTCACGATCTGTCCAATGCGCATGGGTGCCGCTCGATATTTTGTGCGGCAAAGCAATGCGGCACACCGGGCCTTCGGCAAATCGCTTAGTATCAATCAGGATACACTCCGACGCCCCGCGATTTTCGTCGGTGATGAAACTCACGAGATAACCGTCGTCCTCCTCCACCGCGCCAATGCGCGGCACAAAGGGGGCTTCGCTGCCATAGCGGCCCTCGTCCAACATTACATCCCAGCTTTCGCCCGTTTGCAGGTCGTGCTTTACAAAACCGTTGAACAAGAACCAGCCGGGCTTCGACGTGGTGCTATAGGCATAGCGATAGGGTAGCCCGCGAAACCGCTCGTTCATCATGCCAAATTCGAGGATTCGGTTGTCGAGCCGTTCTTCGGTCGTGCTGCCATCGGCCAGATTGAACCGCCAACGGTGCAGCTTCGGCTTGAAGCTGTGCTCGTCGACATAGGCCATCATATGCGCATATTCGCCGCCGCCTTCGATTGGCGGAGGGTAAGGATCCTCCTCGAAATAGCCATCGAGCACGACCTCGTCACCGTCTTCATAAGCGTTGATGAAATGCAGAACGAACGTAGGATCAGCCTCGAACCAGCGGATATCGTCGGGCTGGCCGTAACGCGGGATCAGCGCAAAACGCGACGGCAGCCCTTCGTGAAGCCGCGTGACATGGACATCGCGCTTCAACAATTCGGCATCCCAGAACA
>JANLRW010000229.1:0-1844 GCA_031361925.1 Sphingomonadales bacterium | reverse complement strand
CCATCCAGTTGGGTCTGATCCCCCGGATGAAGCTTGTGCAAACTTCGTCCGGAAATGCAGGTCAGATTTATATTCCGGCGATCAACTGGCTTTTGCTAATCGGCGTCTGGCTCCTGGTCGTTCAGTTCCGTACATCTTCCTCGATGGCGTCGGCTTATGGGATCGCGGTGACCGGCACGATGGTCGTTACCAGCTGCCTCGCCTTTGTTGTCGTCCACAAATTATGGCAGTGGAGCCTGCTCAAATCAGTCGCCTTCATCGCGCCCTTCCTGATAATCGATGTCATATTCTTTGGCGCGAATATCCTGCGCGTCGTCGATGGCGGATGGGTGCCGTTGGCTGTGGGCGCATTTATCTGCCTCATCATCTGGATCTGGGTGCGCGGCAAACGCGTGATCGACAGCAAGGAAAATGAAGGCGCAATGACGCTCGCCGAATTGGGTAAGTCGCTTGCCAAAAGCGCGATTGCGCGGGTTGAGGGGACGGCGGTCTATCTTACCGCCAATCCCGAGGGTGTGCCCGCAACCATCCTGCACAACCTTAAACACAACCGGGTTTTGCACGAGCGCAACTTGATGCTTACCGTTCGCACGGCGGGCGTTCCACATGTACCAGCGGAAGAGCGTTCGGAATATGTGAAAGTCGACGGCAATTTCGCGCGCGTCACCTTGCGTTACGGTTTCATGGACACGCCCGATGTGCCGGCCGCTCTGGCGCGGGCCATACCGAGCACCGATGCACCGTTGAACGATATGCAAACTAGCTATTTTGTTGGGCGGAATGTGTTGTCGGCGTCGAAGGATGAAGGTCTGCCCTTCTGGCAGGACATCATTCTCATATTCCTGCAACGCAATGCCTATAATCCGGCGGAATTCTTCCACATCCCGTCGAATCGGATCGTCGCGCTGGGTGCGCAGGTTGTGGTCTGACGAATGAGAGGCCGGTGACGTCACGCACCGGCCTTTTCTTTTGCCTCATTGTGTTATAGATATAATACAGTTCGTGCAGAGGAGATGTCCATGATGCAGGGTTGGAAAACTATTGCTGGCGTAACTGCGACAATGATCGCCGTGCATGTCGTCAACCTGTTTACCGGCGGATATCTGTCGAGTTTCGGCATCGAGCCGCGGGAAATCGGCGGGGCCTATACCATTGCGACCGCTCCTTTCATTCATGCTGATGTAGCACATTTGGGTAGCAATCTTGCGGCTTTCGTGGTGCTTGGGTCGCTGGTACTGCTTCAAGGGCTGCGTTACTTTGTAAAGGCGAGCGCGGTAATCATATTGCTTGGCGGTGCGCTCGTCTGGCTACTCGGGCGTCCCGGCGATCATATCGGCGCGAGTGGTTGGATCTTTGGATTATGGAGCCTTGTCATTGCGCTCGCTTGGTTCGACCGCAGCCCGCGCAATATCGCCATCGCGCTGGCCGTCGTATTTTTCTATGGCGGCATGGTATTTGGCGTGCTGCCAACCCAGGGTTACATCTCGTTTGAGTCGCATTTGTTCGGTGCCGCGGCGGGCGTGTTTGCGGCGTTCACGCTTTCGAAAAAGCCGGTGGAGGTCGCCGCGCCTGAGAGGGCAGGCGAACTGAAATTCTGGTCTTAGGCTGACATCTTCGCGAGCATCTCGCCCATTTTCTGGTGAAGCATGTTTACCGCCTTTAACGGCCGCACCATGTCTTTGAATTGGGTGATCAGGCCGTCTTCGTCGCAACTGATCATGTCGATGCCGTTGATCGCGATGTCGTCAATGACGGTTTTGAATTCTAGTACCGATGAATTCTCCCGGTGCCATTCGCCGACATATTCGAAATCCGCATTACCTAGGGTGTGGCCCGCAGCGGCC
>JANLRW010000220.1:0-4178 GCA_031361925.1 Sphingomonadales bacterium | reverse complement strand
CCGAGCGAGAAAAAAAATTGAACGTACTACGTGACCCTCGACCCTTGCCTCGGCTTTTTATGTGTCATCCTAAAGAAAGAAAAGGTGCCTCGCTGACAGGACTGTTGGCATTGCTCCTTTTCTTCGTTCTTCCGACGCTTCATTTTACTTGGGCAGCTTACCGCCACTGTGAAGGGGATGAGAAATGCAGGGAAAAGCTAACCATTCCCGGCCGCACATTCCTTGGATTAATTTTTTTGACACTTTGACACATGAAATATTACATATTTTTGCAATTGACCATTTCATCTATTTCTCTTGTTTGATGAATGCGTCTTCATGTTCTGAGGAAGAAGAAGAATCTCCTTTTTCAGAATTATGTCCGATTGACCTCAAAAAATTGTGGTTTGTCTTGGAAGAAGATTTCCAAGTGGAGCCGGTCGAACAATATCGGCCATAATTGCGCGACCTGCTCGCCCTGGGTGATTGAATTGGTCGAGACGAAGGCGATGCGGATGCGTTTGTTTAAGATCCTCCCCGAGGTTGTCTCGGGGAGGGGGACCGTCCGCGTAGCGGGGGGTGGAGGGGCGGCGGGCGTCAGCACGCCAGCTGCGCTGTCGGCCCCTCCGTCATCAGCCTCCGCTAAGGCTTCGGCTGATGCCACCTCCCCGAGCAAGCTCGGGGAGGATTTGTGCCCCGCCATATATTGCCCGGCCTTGATGAACCACGCCGCGACATAATCGAGCGTGCCGCCGCTGCCACCCAGACCCGCTATCCGCCGCACTTGCGCACGTTGGAACTCGCTTTGGAATTTTGCCCCAATAAACGGCGGGTTGCCCATGATGTAATGGCATTTTTCCGGCGGTAGCAAATCGGCCCAATCGACCTCCAGCGCATCGCCGTGGATGATCTTTGCCGATTGTTTCAACGGTATGCGCGCGAAGCTTTGTCCGAAGGCGAGGCTCAATTCATTATTGGCAATATGGTCGGTCATCCACATCGCCACCTCGGCAATGCGCGCCGGGAATTCTTCATATTCGATGCCGTAAAACTGATCGACGTTGACGAGGCTAAACGCCGCAATGTCCATCACGCGCTGACCGTCCCAAAGTTCGTGCAGTACGCTGAGTTCAAGGCTGCGCAGCTCACGGTATGCAATCACCAGAAAATTACCGCAACCGCAGGCCGGGTCCATAAAGGTCAGGCGGGACAGCTTGTGCTGGAATTCGCGCAGCAACGGATCGCGTCCGGTTTTGCGTGCCATGATCTTGGCAAATTCGGCCTTCAATTCATCGAGGAATAACGGCCCGATGACTTTCAGGATATTCGCCTCGGTCGTGTAATGCGCGCCCTTTGCCCGGCGTTCCTTGGGCGACATCACCGACTGGAACAGCGACCCGAATATGGCAGGCGACACTTTGCCCCAATCGAAGCGCGCGGCATCGAGCAGCATCAGCCTCGTTTTTGTGTCGAACACCGGCGTTTTGATATGCCCGGCAAACAGCGCACCGTTGACATAGGGAAAGGCGTTGAGTTCGCCCGAGAGGCCCTTTTGCCGCTGGCTTTCACCGGTGTTCAGCACATCGAACAATTCGGTCAGCATCCGGCCGGTGTCGCTGCCATCTTCTTTGGTATCGGCCTCGATCAATTGCAGGAATATGTCTTTGGGTTCAAAAATCCCGGTATCATCGGCAAACAGGCAGAATAGCAGGCGCACGAGCAACTGTTCCAGATCATGCCCGGTGTAACCCGAATCCTCCAGCGCGTCGTGCAGCCTGCCCATCAGCTCGGCGGCTTTGACATTGACCACGGCCTGCGTGCCGAAGCTAACGCGGCGGCCAAGGATGAAGCCGAAGCTTTCGATATGTTTGTGAAGCTCGGCGAGTGCGAATTTGGTGGCGCGGCCGGTTTCGAGGTCGAGCAAATTCCAGGTCTGGAAATCGCAGGTCAGGACGTAGCGCGGCTGATCCTCCGCACGGATGCCGTCGATATAATCCATTGCCTGCGCACCGGCCTTATTCAGATCGAGCCGCGCGCTCTTTTGTTCAATGAGTAATGTTTTGGGCCAGAACAGGTCCATGAAGCCGTGTTTGTTACCCAGCAGCTTTACGCGTTGCTCATAGGTCGCGACCTGACGCCGTTTGACGCCGAATATTTCGAAAAAATCGTTATAGAAACTTTGGGTTTCGCCCTTTTCATAAAAGGCGTCGGACCACTCCTCGCTAAACGCCTTGGCGCGTCGTTTGATTTCGTCCCAGCCAAGCCGCATGTGGAAAAGTCCCCTTTTCCCTTAACTGCCCTGATGTCGCAGGCCAATCAAGCCCAACGTCGCGCGGCTGAAGTTGGAGGCCCGACCGAGAATCGAACTCGGGTGCAAGGATTTGCAGTCCTCTGCGTCACCACTCCGCCATCGGGCCTCACTGTCGCGGTGGAGGCGGCCTCTAGCGGCTTGCTATCGTATTGGCAATTCTGAATCTGGTGGAATGTGGCTTGGTGCACACAAGTCCAAGAAAAAGTTGCTGTTTGCCACTGAAAAACCGGCATTCGTCTGAATCCCGCTTGGCGTTTTGCTCCGCGCTGGCTAGAACCGGAAATGGAGTGCTGTATTGCCATTACAATACAGTTATGCCACAGGAGCGCGGAGTTGCGGCGCGAGGTTACTGAAAGCATCCGATGGAATCTGTTGATTTTGACAATATGCGGCGCGCGATGGTCGATAGCCAGTTGCGCACCAGCGGTATCATGACACCGTGGGTAATCGCTGCGATGGGTGAACTGCCCCGCGAGGATTTTGCGCCCGACGCGCTGCGCAGCACGGCCTATATGGACCGTGCATTGCCGCTATCGGGTGGCCGCACGCTGAATCCACCGGTCGCCACCGCGCTGATGTTGCAAGCCGCCGAAGTGACCGTTGACGACAAAGTGCTGCTGGTGGGAACACCGGGCGGATATCTCGCCAGCCTGTTGGCGATGCGCACACCAAACATCGTGGTGGGTTCAGTGCCATCCGACCTGCCAAGTGCGCTGTTTTCACTGATCATCATCGACGGCGCGGTGGAAGAATTGCCCGCACACGTGCTTTCGGTTGCCGAAGAGGGTGCGCGGATTGTGACAGGCATCGTCGAACGCGGCGTGACGCGGCTGGCATCTGGCATTGTCCGGGGCGGCCAAGTCGCGTTGCGGCCATTTGCCGACACCGAAGTCGCGATATTGCCCGAATTTGCGACCGCGCGGGAGTTTGTATTTTGAGCGTACGGATAGTGATTGCCGCGTTGCTGGGTTCGGCTGGCTGTATGGCGCCTGCGACCGCCGAAACGCTGCGCGAGGCGTTGATCGGGGCGTATGAAACAAACCCCAATCTGACCGCCGCACGCGAGGGGCAAAAGGCAACAAACGAAGGCGTGCCGCTGGCCAAAGCCAATGGACGGCCCGATGTAACCGCCCAACCGACGTACACCGAAAACATAATGCAGGACGGCGGCGCATCGGTCACGCAAGCGCGCGGATTTAGCGTTAACGGGACTATTTCTGCACCAATTTACGCAGGCGGCGGCATCCGCAATGCTGTTCGCGCGGCGGAAAACCGCGTCGAGGCCGGGTTTGCCGGACTGCGCGGCACCGAAAGCGCGATATTTTCAGCCGTCGTCGGGGCCTATATGGATGTGATCCGCGACGAATCTATCGTCGACCTGAACCGTGCGCAGGTCGGCGTGCTGTCGGTCAATCTTGAAGCGACGCGCGACCGGTTTGAAATCGGCGACCTGACGCGGACCGATGTCGCGCAGTCCGAAGCGCGGCTGGCGCTGGCGATCAGCAACATGGAATCGGCGCGCGCCAACCTCATCCGTTCGAAAGAGACGTATATTCAGCTGGTTGGCCGTGAACCCGGTGCTTTGGAAGCGCCACCACCACTGCCTAATTTGCCCGAAACTCCCGATGCTGCGGTAACCGTGGCGCTCGACAATAATCCCGATCTGTTGGCGGCCAAAGAACAGCGCGAGGCCGCATTGTTCGACCGCAAGGCAGCCAATGCATCGCGTTTGCCCACGGTCAGCGTGTTTACCTCGACTGCTTACAGCAATGCGCTCAATTCGATTTCTTCGAATATCCCGGGCTTTGCTGCCGATAACAGCTCGTTTACCGGACAGGCGGGGGTCCGCGCGACCATTCCATTGTATCAGGGCGGGCAACCCGCCGCG
>JANLRW010000209.1:0-9638 GCA_031361925.1 Sphingomonadales bacterium | reverse complement strand
CAAGGTCGCGGAGTATCGCAGCGGCAAAGACAAGCTGTTTGGTTTCTTCGTGGGTCAGACGATGAAGGCAATGCAAGACAAGGCCAATCCGCAGGTCATCAACGATCTGCTGAAGAAGGCATTGGGCTGAATTTCACCCGCTTCCCCCTTGCCCCGCTGCGGCTTTCCCGTTAGAGGCTGCCGTCGTTTGTGAAACGGCGGTTCTTCGCAAGCGGGCGTGGCGGAATTGGTAGACGCACCAGATTTAGGTTCTGGCATCGTAAGATGTGGGGGTTCGAGTCCCTTCGCCCGCACCACGAAGGAAAAGTCGCTAGTGAACCCGAAACCGTTTTTTAGCTTATAGCGAGCTCCGGCCCGCCCCGTTTAGAGAAGATATTATGCAAACCGTCGAGACACAGAATGAAGGCCTGAAACGCGCATATCGGATGACGATCACCGCTAAAGACGTCGAATCGAAGATCGACGCCGAAGTGAAGAAAATCGCGCCTCAGGTTCGTATGCCTGGTTTCCGTCCCGGCAAGGTTCCGGCCAATCTAGTCAAGAAAATGCACAAGGACTCGCTGTTGCAGGATGCGCTGAACACATCGATTCAGGACGGCGTTCAGAAAGCAATCAACGACAATAAACTGCGCCCGGCGACTCAACCGCATGTGCACCTCGATGATGGTTATGCGCCCGGCAAAGACGCGGTGGTCGATTTCCATTTCGAAGTTCTTCCGCAGATCGCCGCGCCGACGATTGACGGCATTACGCTCGAGCGCCTGACGGTTGAGGTTAGCGACGCTGCGGTCGACGAAGCGATAATGAAGCTGGCTGCTGGTCAGAAAAGCTTTGAAGCCGCCGACAAGAAATATGCGGCCAAAATGGGCGACGTTGTTGTTATCGACTTCGAAGGCAAAGTTGACGGCGTTCCGTTTGAAGGCGGCAAGGGCGAGGGCATGTCGGTCGAACTCGGCTCGGGTCAATTAATCCCGGGCTTCGAGGACCAGCTCGTCGGTGCGAAAGCCAATGACGAAAAGCTGATCAATGTAACCTTTCCCGAAGATTACAACGCTGAAAACCTGAAGGGCAAAGCTGCAACTTTCGACATCGTAGTCGGGGAAGTGCGCAAACCGGTCGAAGCGAAAGCCGACGACAATCTCGCCAAGGGCTTCGGTCTCGACGGTATCGACAAATTGCGCGAAATCATGAAGGTTCAGGTCGAGCAGGAACATAACGGGCTGACTCGCACCTATATGAAGCGGCAGTTGCTCGATCAGCTTGCTGCGGATCACGACTTCGAAGTGCCGCCGTCAATGGTTGAAGCCGAATTCGAACAGATTTGGGCGCAGCTGGAACAAGAAGCTGCGCGCGAGGAAGACCCCGAAGCTGCAAAGAAGGAAATGGAAGCAGAGCGCAGCGATTATCACGACATCGCCGTGCGCCGCGTTCGTTTGGGACTGTTGCTCTCCGAAATCGGCCAAGCCAATGGCGTCGAGGTTAATTCGCAAGAAATGAACATGCTGGTGCAACAAGCTGCCCAGCAGTATCGCCCGGAAGACCGCCAGAATTTCGTGAAATATTTACAAGAAAATCCAATGGCGGCGGCGCAGCTTCGCGCACCGATGTTTGAGGACAAGGTTGTCGATTTTCTGTTCGACAAGGCGACCGTCACCGAAAAAACCGTGACTAAGGAAGCGCTTGAAGCGGCGATCGAGGCAGAACCGGACGCTAAGCCTGCGGCGAAAAAGAAAGCCCCTGCCAAGAAGGCTGCTGCAAAAGAAGAAGCTCCTGCAAAGGAAGCGAAGCCTGCCGCGAAGAAAGCGGCTCCCAAAAAGGAAGCAGCTGCGGTGGAAGCAAAGCCTGCGGCAAAGAAAGCGCCGACCAAGAAGGCTGCCGCAAAGAAATAACCGCATAGGGGGCGGTCATGCGACGCTCCCTAGGCAATTTGGAGGCTAGCGTTTGATCCTTGCAACTCTAGTCGACGCTGCTTCAGCGATCCAGTTCAACGACCTCGGTCTTTCGCCGGTCGCCATTGACCTCGGCTTCTTCAAAATCCGTTGGTATAGCCTTGCCTACATCGTCGGCATCTTGCTTGGCTGGTGGCAAATAGCCAAGATGGTCGGGCAGTCCAATTCGCCCATGACCAAGGAGCAGGTGGACGATTTCGTTCTGTTCGCGACCTTCGGTATCATCCTTGGTGGACGCCTCGGCTACGTCCTCTTCTACAGCCCGAAAACGTTTCTGAACCCCGTAGACATATTGAAAGTCTGGGAAGGGGGCATGTCGTTCCACGGCGGCGTGCTCGGAGTCATGCTGGCGATATACCTGTTCTGCCGTAAAAATGGCCTCAGCTGGCTGCGCGTCCATGATTATATCGCGGTGGTTTATCCGCTTGGCCATTTATTCGGCCGGATGGCCAATTTTGTGAACGGCGAGCTCTGGGGCCGCCAGACCGATGTCGCGTGGGGCATGGTCTTTCCCAAAGGCGGCGATGTTGTGCGCCATCCGAGCCAACTGTATCAGGGTGCGACCGAAGGATTATTGCTGGCGCTTATTCTTTGGTTTCTGTTCTGGAAAACCGATGCCCGCAACAAGCCGGGGCTGCTGGCGGGGGTTTTCGTCGGTGGGATGGGGTTATTCCGCTTTATCGGTGAATTCTACCGCGAACCCGATGTCGGTGTTACCGGATTGTTGGGGTTGACGATGGGACAGACATTGTGTGTGCCGATGATATTGGCCGGCGCCTATCTGGTGGTCACGGCAAGGGCAATGAAGCCGGATGGGGCCGAAGCTGACGGGCGAAGTAAGTAAGAATTTCGCGCGAAGTTCGCGGAGGGGCGAAGAGGCGCGAAGCTTCTCGTCTTACCCGAAGGGCCACCCTCTTATCGCTACGTTCAATCAGACTTGAGGCTTGCGGATTTAGTGCGCTATGCGCGGTTTTGACTAACCCCTTCGCGACTCTTCGCACCTTCGCGACCTTCGCGCGAACCCCTTTTTTCTTACTTCATCACATCCACCCGGATTTCAGGCACAGTTCTCCCGCAGGTAGGCAAAGACGATCGGCGCGGAAGCGCATAGAGCTGGCTTCCGGCTGACGGTGTGTCTTGGATTAAGGCCCGTTCGTTCCGTCAGACTAAGTCTGCGGGCCGCCTTTTGAAGTCACGGACACTGCACCGGCGATCAAAGGTTCCCAAATCCCGCCAGGCCGCCTTGAAGGGCGGGGGATCGTCGGTGCCTTGTGGGCGGTCCGACTAGCCATGTCCGGTCCTTTGACGCTTTGAGTTCGGTCCTCATTCGGAAACCATGCCCACTCGCGCCGACCGTTTGCGATTGAACGGCTTTCGCCGCCCCGTCGCGTCTTTCATCGCCGCATCCGCGTTCATGACCGCAGCGTGGCAACGGCGCATAACTAACCTAATCGGTTAATTGTAGGACAGCAGTTTTTGAAAATAGGTCATAAGTCACTGTAATATATATTGTAAACTTCAATTTTTGCTGAACTTGGCGAGCATTAACTATTGAAACCTCCAAATAAAGAGCCCCGGTTTTGACGCCGGGGCTCCCTTTGAAGTCAACAATCGAGCGATGCTCAGACGAGATCGAACCGGTCGGCGTTCATCACCTTGACCCAGGCCTTGACGAAGTCGCGCACGAACTTTTCTTCATGGCCCTTCTCCGCGTATACCTCAGCGGTTGCGCGGAGTTGACTGTTCGAACCGAAAATGAGGTCGGTGCGGGTCGCGCGCCACTTCTCGGTGCGGCCCCCGCGAATATAGCCGATGAACTCCTCGTCGCTCGCCGTATCGACCAGATCCCAGAAAGTATCATTGTCGAGCAGGTTCACGAAGAAGTCATTGGTCAGCTGGCCCTTGCGGTTGGTAAACACGCCCTCGGGAATGTCACCGTGGTTCGCACCCAACACACGCAGACCGCCCAACAGCACAGTCATCTCCGGTCCGGATAGGCCGAGCAGTGATGCCTTGTCGAGCAGCAATTCCTCAGTCTTCACCGGCTGGCGCGTCTTCAACCAGTTGCGGAAGCCGTCGGCCTGTGGCTCCATCCAGTGGAAGCTCTCGACATCAGTCCAGTCTTGAGTCGCATCGCCGCGACCGCCAGTGAAAGGCACTGTAACCTCAAAGCCGCCATCCTTCGCAGCCTTCTCGACCGCCGCTGAACCTGCCAGCACGATTGCGTCGGCAAGCGACATCGACCCGCGCAGTTCATTGAGCTTTGCCAGAACCTTGGCCAATTCGGCGGGCTCGTTAACGTCCCAGTCTTTCTGCGGCGCAAGCGCAATACGTGCGCCATTTGCCCCGCCTCGTTTGTCGGACTTGCGATAGGTCGAAGCCGAGGCCCAGGACGTCTTCACAAGCTGAGAAACGGTCAGGCCGCTCGACAATACCGCCGATTTAAACGCCGAAACATCGGCATCGGTGGGTGCAGTGCCCGCGGGGACCGGGTCTTGCCAGATCAGCGTCTCTTCGGGAACTTCCGGCCCGAGATAAAGAATCTTGGGCCCCATATCGCGGTGGCAGAGCTTGAACCAGGCGCGCGCAAACGCATCGTCAAGCGCCGATTGGTCGTCGCGGAACCGCTCCGAAATAGCGCGGAACTCCGGATCTATCTTCAGCGCCATGTCTGCCGTGGTCATCATCGTCGGCACGCGCTTCGACGGATCGCGCGCATCCGGGGCCATATCTTCAAAATCAGGATTAATCGGTTGCCACTGTTTCGCGCCAGCCGGGCTTTCGACCAGTTCGTAATCATATTTGAACAGCAGCCGGAAATAGTCGCCGCCCCATTGCGTCGGGTTCGGCGTCCACGCGCCTTCGATGCCAGACGTGGTGATGTGGCCCTTGCCAATCTCCTCGTCGTCGGTCAGCCAGCCCATTCCCTGCATGTGGACGGCTTCGGACGAAGGACTCTTGCCGAATGTATCGGCGGGTTTCGCGCCATGCGCCTTGCCAAAGGCATGGCCACCCGCGGTGAGTGCTACGGTTTCTTCCGAATTCATTGCCATGCGGCTGAAAGTAGCGCGCATGTCGCGTGCCGACTGCAACGGATCGGGATTGCCACCCGGGCCTTCTGGATTGACATAGATCAACCCCATTTGGATCGCGGCGAGCGGTCCTTCGAGCTCAGTGGTCTCGCCGTCGATCAGACGCGTCTTCGCGCCCTCGTTCACCCAAATTTCCTCTGCACCCCAGAACGTATCACCTTCGGACTGATAAACGTCCTTGCGCCCGCCGCCGAAGCCGAACACGGGTCCGCCCATGCTCTCGATCGCGACATTGCCGGCGAGGATGAACAGGTCGGCCCAGCTGATTGACTGGCCATATTTCTGCTTGATCGGCCAAAGCAACCGCCGTGCCTTGTCAAGATTGCCGTTGTCGGGCCAACTGTTAAGCGGTTCGAACCGCTGTTGCCCGCTCGCCGCGCCGCCGCGGCCATCGGTGACGCGGTAGGTGCCTGCTGCATGCCACGCCATCCGAATCATGAAGGGGCCATAATGACCATAGTCGGCGGGCCACCATGACTTGCTGTCGGTCATCAATGCGGTGATGTCGGCTTTCAGCGCCGCATAATCGAGCTTCTTGAAGGCTTCGGCGTAGTCGAACTCTTCACCCATCGGGTCGGGAGACACGCCATGCTGGTGCAGCATGTCGACCGGTAGCGCGTCGGGCCACCAATCCTTGTTCTGGCGTCCAAGGAGCGAGCGAATTTTAACCTCGGGGCCGCTATGCATCGGGCAACCATCGCGGGGGTCTGCGTCTGCCATTTCTTTTTCCTCTTTATTGTGGTTAGATTTTTATGGAGCCAGGATGTTCTCAAAAGATTCATTTGTCCAATCGATTAAGCCGGACGCAGTTATCGAATTTGGCGTTATGTGGCGGTATGTCTGTTTACCGACCCTTCATCCTTTTCCTGCTTGAAACTTTGGTTGCCCGCGCCGATGTAGGCGTCAACACAAAAAGCAAAACATCCTAGGGGTTTTTCATGCACGTTCCTTTTGACCCAGTCCAAGCGTTAGTTCCTGTCGTTATTGAGCAATCGAACCGTGGTGAGCGGAGTTGGGATATTTTCTCAAGGCTACTGCGTGAACGCATCATTTTTGTGACCGGTGAAGTCGAAGATGGCATGGCCTCGATCATCACCGCTCAGTTGCTGTTCCTCGAATCGGACAACCCGAAGAAGGACATCTGGATGTATATTAATTCGCCCGGCGGCGTAGTCACCGCTGGCATGGCGATTCACGATACGATGCAGTATATCCGCCCAAAGGTTGGCACGGTCTGCGTCGGGCAAGCGGCGTCGATGGGTAGCTTCCTGCTGGCATCGGGAGAACCTGGGATGCGCGTGGCGCTCAAAAATGCGCGGATCATGGTGCATCAGCCTTCGGGCGGGTCGCGCGGCATGGCTTCGGATATCGAAATTCAAGCCAAGGAAATCCTTCGGATACGCAAGCGTTTGAATGACCTTTATGCCAAATATACTGGCAAGCCACTGAAGGATATCGAGAAGGCGATGGACCGTGATACGTTCCTTGAGGCCGATGAAGCCAAGGCTTTTGGCTTGGTTGATGAGGTGTTCGACAAGCGTCCGGCGGTTGCGGATAGCGAAGCCGACAAGTAAATTAGGCTTTCATCCACCACATTTGTGAAGACCGTGCAGGCGGTTTTGGGCTATTGCCAAAATGAATCGCATCTTTAGGATGACGCTTCTATTACAGTTCGTGCGCGGTTAGGCGCGGCAAGCAGGACGATTTATGACGAAGTTGAGCGGATCCGATACCAAGAGCACATTATATTGCTCGTTCTGCGGTAAATCGCAGCATGAAGTCCGCAAGCTCATTGCCGGACCAACAGTGTTCATTTGCGATGAATGTGTTGAACTGTGCAACGACATTATCCGCGAAGAAACCAAGGGCGCACTGACCGGTCGCAAAGAGGGGGAGGTGCCTACCCCGCAGGAAATTTGCGAAGTACTCGACGATTATGTGATCGGCCAGCCCCAAGCCAAACGGGTGCTGTCGGTCGCCGTCCATAACCATTACAAACGGCTGAACCACGGTGCCAAGGGTGCCGATGTAGAATTGGCCAAGTCGAACATCCTACTCGTCGGCCCGACTGGTTGTGGCAAGACGCTGTTGGCGCAGACACTCGCCAAGACCTTCGACGTGCCGTTCACAATGGCCGATGCAACCACGCTGACCGAAGCGGGCTATGTCGGCGAGGACGTCGAGAACATCATCCTTAAGCTGCTGCAGGCTTCGGACTATAATGTTGAGAAAGCACAACGCGGCATCGTTTACATCGACGAAATCGACAAGATCAGCCGTAAGGCAGAGAACCCGTCGATCACCCGCGATGTCAGTGGTGAGGGCGTGCAACAGGCTTTGTTGAAATTGATGGAGGGCACGACCGCATCGGTTCCACCGCAGGGCGGGCGCAAACATCCGCAACAGGAATTCTTGCAGGTCGACACCACGAATATATTGTTCATCTGCGGCGGTGCTTTTTCAGGCCTTGAAAAGATTATTTCGAACAGGCTCGAAGGTAAGTCCATCGGATTTGGCGCTCATGTCGCCGACCCCGACGAACGGCGCACTGGCGAAGTGTTGAAGCAAGTTGAGCCCGAAGACTTGCTGAAGTTCGGACTTATTCCGGAGTTTGTCGGTCGGTTGCCTGTCACAGCAACGCTCGAAGATCTCGACATCGGCGCATTGGTCAAAATCCTGTCCGAACCGAAGAACGCGCTCGTGAAGCAGTATCGCAAACTCTTCGAGATGGAAGATGTCGGGTTGAGCTTCACCGAAGACGCGCTCGAAGCAATTGCCAAAAAGGCGATCCAGCGCAAAACTGGGGCGCGCGGGCTTCGTTCGATCCTCGAATCGATCCTGCTCGACACGATGTTTGACCTGCCGACGTTTGATGGCGTCGATGAAGTGGTGATCGACAAGGATGTCGTCGAAGGTCGCAAATTGCCTGTTCTGGTGTACGCAAAATCAGCGAAAGCAGAAAAGGAAGACGCGGCTTAACCGTTTTTCGCAGATACTGTTGCAAGCGCGCAACAATTGGTAAAAAAATCCCTAAAATTGGTGCTCTGCACAATTTGCTGCACTGCATCACTTTGCCTGCGCACGGCTGCGCGCTAAGGGCGAATCATCTGGAAACCGGCTTGTCATTTATCTGACATTATCCGTCTTCAAGGGGTTCGCACGAACAATTCTGTCGTCATGATTCGGGAATACACTGGGCATGTTGGAACGATGGAATAGTGGAAATTTATAGGGGTCCAAGCATGAAAGTCCGTCACTCAATAGCCGCTAGCGCATTTGCGCTGACCATCGCCAACATCTCGGGCGCTGCATTTGCGCAGTCGACCGGCTCGATCGAAGTCGAAGATGAAGAAGAAGAAATCGTCGTGTCCGGCACACGCGCCGAGCTGGGTGTGGACGGCGTAGTTGTGCCCGACGCCACCAAGCCGCGCGCAGTCTTAACGCAAGAGTTTATCGCCAAGCAGGGATCGGGCCAATCGATCCTGAGCACCATCAATCAGGTGCCAGGCGTCAACTTCACCAATTCGGATGCCTATGGCTCATCTGGCGGCAACCTGCGAATTCGCGGTTTTGACGGCAACCGGATCAGCCTTACATTTGACGGTTTTCCGCTGAACGATACCGGCAACTATGCCATTTTTTCCAACCAACAACTTGACCCGGAATTGATTTATTCGGTCAACGTAAACCTTGGCACGACCGACGTCGACTCGCCGACTGCCTCAGCAGCTGGCGGTACTGTCAACTATCTGACGCGCACTCCGAATAGCGAAATGGGCGGTTTGGTTGCGCTGACCCTTGGTGGTGAAAATTTCAAACGCGCTTTTGCGATGTTCGACACCGGTGAGTTCACCAGCTTTGGCACACGCGCGTTTATCGCAGCGTCGAAAACCGAATATGACAAGTTCAAGGGCCCAGGCGAGATCAAGAAGTTTCAGATCAATGCTGGTATCTACCATCCAATCGGCGACAATGGCGACTTTATCTATATCAAGGGTCATTATAACGAAAACCGCAACAATTTTTACCGCAACATTACGCTGGCCGAATTGCGCTCGATCACCGGTCGTCCGCTTATGGCTGATGTCGGCGGGTTTACCGGCGCACAGCGTGACATTATCTCTAATTTCGACAATCTCGATACCTGCGCCCGCACGTTTCAAGGCGCTGGCACGATCCAGAACGATAATGGTGGCAGTGGTCCAAACGGCACCGGCGTGGCCGCACCCGCTATTTTTGGATCGACTGCAAATAATCCGCTCAACACATCGAGTTGCAGCAACTATTTCGGTGTTCGCATCAACCCATCGAACACCGGCAATATCCGTTTGAACTCGAAATTTTCGATCACCGACAATTTGAAGTTCACCTTCGATTATGGCTATCAATATGTTCAGGCTAACGGCGGCGGTTCATCGACCATCGCGGAGACATCCGCAATTGTGCGCGGCGCTTCGGGGCTTGCCGGCAAGGATTTGAATGGTGACGGCGATACGCTCGACACGCTGCGCTTTTACACGCCGAACAACACCCGGACCAACCGCTTCACGGTATTGTCGTCGCTGATTTGGGATATCTCGGATGCGCACCGCTTGCG
>JANLRW010000230.1:0-3476 GCA_031361925.1 Sphingomonadales bacterium | reverse complement strand
AACGTCAGCGGATGGCACACCGAGCAGCGCGCACATGACAGCGGTTGGCACATCGGCGAGCAACGCGACCAAATCACCCGATCCTTCGACGCGGATAGTATCGAGCCGCACGGCCACCAGCGCCGCCGCTACCTCGCGCAGGCCATTGATCGCGCGCGGGGTGAAGGCCTTGCCCACCAGCCGCCGCAGCCGGCTATGCTCGGGCCCTTCGGTGGTAAACATGATGTTGAGATACCAGTCTGGGAAACGCCCCGGCGGAATATGCTGCATTTCGAACACCGCCCGTCCGCCGCCGACCAGCCGTTTGTCGAGCAGCAAAGCCTTCACCTGCGCATTGTCGAGCGCATAGGGCACGCCGGTATCATCATCGATGGCGACGCTGCCCGCCCGCGCGGCGGCGAACAAGGCGGCGCGGGCGGCTTTGGGATCAGTGCCCGGGCCGATGTTGATATGCTGGATGGTCATGACTTGGAATCCTTCACCTGAGGACAATTAAGGGGACACGAGACTGTATTGTCAGAACGCGAAATCCGCAGCTGTCTGGCCGATGTCGAAAATGATATCGAAGGTCATGCTTCGGCCCCCGTAGCCGGCGCCAAACCTTCGATATAGCGGCGAAACTCGGCGCAGAAACCGTAAGGGTTTTCGTCCCACCATTCGCGCGAGCCGGGCGATGCCATCACCGTTTTGATGCCTTCCTCTTCGGCGAGACGGATGCTGTCATCGCCGCTGCCCAACTCGGTCTGGACGAACATCGTCTCGCACACGTGCATATAGGCGCGCATGATTGAGTCGAACCGCCATTTTTCTTCCGGTGACAATGCCTTTCGATCCTGCATTCCCGTCAGCCAAATCTTTGTAACGTCGGCGCTCCCGGCAAACATCAGGTTCAGCTCGTTGAGCGAATCCGAAACACTATGGTGGGCCGCCGCCTGCGTCGCCCGGGTGTTCTGACGAATTTGATAGCCGACGAACAGCAGCGACAGGACGGTCGCCGCCGCCGCCAGAGCTTGGGCGATATTGGAAATATCCGCCGTGTTCATTACTGCGCCCCTTCGGGCTGCGCGGCTGGGGCGGGTTGCGCTTCGTCCTTGGTTGGTGCAGGTTTGTTGCCATAACCAAGCGTGTCCGACCCGCCATGCCCCAGAATTTCTGCTTCATAGAATTTGCGATATTCAGGCATGAAAAAATCCCGTCGCAACATCCAGTATTGGCGGTTGAACGGCACTTCGTTTGCAGCGGCGCGCGCCTGCCGAATATGCGCCTGCCACAGCGACGCATCGATCAAGCCATCCTGATATTGCACAAACATCGCCTCCCAGGTGCGCTGCGCCCCGGTCAGAAAGGCGAAGCATTGGGCACGCTCGGCCGCAGACAATACCTCCAGCCCGTCGGCAGACGCGCGCATCATGAGTTCGGCCAAACCCGGTGTCTGCCAAAGCGCGTCCGACAGGCTCTTGAGATCAGCAATCTGCTCCCGCTTGGCCTGATTGCGGAGCAGCCGGTTGGTCTGCCGCATCTGAATCAGCACCGCGACAAATGTGCCAAGGATAGCAACGACGCCAGCGGTCTGGGCGATATAGTTGATGTCTTCGAGGGTCATGGGTTGGTCCCTCTCATTTCCGCATCAGATGTTCGGCAACCGCCTGATAGGCGGGCAGCGAAATGTCGTCGAAATTGACGTTGCCCGCCTTGGGGTTCGACGCGAAGCGGACGATGACCATTTCGGCCTTGGGGTCGATATAGATCGCCTGACCGTGAATGCCGCGCGCTGAATAGGCACCGTGGGCGTTGTGCGAGACCCACCACTGGCTCCTGTAGCTCCAGCCCTGCAGCGTTTTGTAGCCCGCTTTGGCAAAGTCGTCCTTGTTTGCGCCCGCAGCGATACGCGCAACCACCGCTTTAGGAACAATCTGCTGGCCATTGAAACGCCCGCCGAGCCGCATCGCCTCCCCGAAACGCGCCATGTCGCGCAAAGTCGGGTTAAGCCCGCCGCCGAGGGCTGGCGACCCCGCGCTGTCGACAATCACATCAGCGTCATGTTCGGCCCCCAGCCGCGACCAGAGGCGCTCGCTGAGCACCACATGCGGCCGCTTGCCGGTAACGCGCGCAATGATCCAGCCAAGCACTTCGGTATTGACCGTTTTATAGGCGAAACGCTCACCATGCACGCCCTGTTTGGCGATAGTGGGAAGGTAATCATAGATGGCGCGCGGCCCAGCATACCCCGGCGGCATCGGACGCATTCCCGCAGCGACGCCAAATTTCGCGACATCGGCGTTGGGGTCGGTGTAATCCTCCGAATAGGCGATACCCGTGGTCATATCGAGCACTTGCCGCACCGTCGCGTCGCCAAAACCACTGGCGGCCAGTTCGGGAATATAGCGCGACACCAGCGCGCGTTCGTCTATCACCCCATCGGCAATCAGCATTTCGGCGAGCGTGCCGATGTAGCTTTTAGTTACCGACATCGCGATGTGGGTCTGATCGGCGTTCATCACGCCATAATAACGTTCGTGGACGATCCGCCCTTTGTGGAGGATCAGCACGGCGTCGGCATAGACCGCCTCGACCGCCGCCGCCCATGTCATCGGTTCGGTGCGCCCCATTGCGATGAAGGTGACGGCATCAAGGTCCTTGCGCATCGCGACCGGCAGCTTGGCGACCGGCCCGCTACCGCGCGACACCCGCGCGGTCGGCACGAGTTCACGAAAATGGGCAAACGACCAGCGGATTTGCGGCCATAGCCGCGCCGGGCCATTGTCAAAAACGATCCGCTTATCTGGCGGCGGCGGACTACCCTGCATCCAGCCGAGCGTGGCGGGATCGGTGTCAGCGGGGCTGGCGGGGGCTTGCTGTGCGTGCACGGGCGCGGCGGCGGCAAGCAGGGCAGCGGCGAGCAGCAATGCGCCGGGGCGGCCAGCAATGGGGACGATGGTCATGCCGCAATCTCCAAAAGCTTCAATTTGTGATCGACCGCGATCATCTCCGCCGCGCGTTCGCCGATCATGATCGTCGGCGCGTTGATGTTGCCGCTGGGGATTTCGGGCATCACGCTGGCGTCCGCGATGCGCAAGTTCTTAACGCCGAACACGCGCAGTCGCGGGTCGACGACGCTACCGATGCGGCAAGTGCAACTGATGTGATAGGTTGTGTGCGAGAAATGCAGTGCGATGTTTTCGAGCAGGGCGTCGCTTGGGCGCTGTCCCCCTAAATAGCCATGCTTGCGCGCGAGTTCAGGCGGTGCGTTCCATGATCCGAGCCCGCCGGGCCAATTTGCCGCGATGTCGAAGCTGCGCCGCATCACCGCCACCATCACCTTCAGGTCAACCGGGTCGGCAAAATAGTTCATATTGATACGCGGCTGGACGGCCGGATCTGCGCTTTCAATCACCACCTCCCCCGCGCTACGGGGCAATTCCAGTTGATTGATCAGAAAGATGTTTTCGGCTTCGGGTCCGAACACCTTTTCGGTG
>JANLRW010000108.1:0-1513 GCA_031361925.1 Sphingomonadales bacterium | reverse complement strand
TTCGACCATGATCCGGCGGCGGATATGGGGTTGCTCGGCTGGCTGGCCGATGGCTGCGAGCGTTATACCCCAGCCTGTATGCTCGACCCGCCGCAAAGTTTGTTGCTCGACATCACTGGCTGCGACCATCTGTTCGGGTGTGAGGCAGTGCTGGCCAAGGATTTGAAAGCGCGGCTCAGGCGGCATGGCCTCACCAGCCGTATTGCTTTGGGGGCAACCCCGGACAGCGCGCGCGCCAAGGCGAAATATGCGAAAGCTGCCATCGGCGCGCTTCCGGTGGAGGCGCTGGACGGCAGTGACAAGGTGCATCAGGCGCTGCGCCGCGCTGGCCTTAAAAGCATAAGCGATCTGGCGAAGCGTCCGCGCACACCATTGGCGGCGCGTTTCGGCAAGGCCGCCGTGGTCAAGCTGGCGCGGCTGCTGGAGGAAGAAGACCCGCGCATTACCCCGCGCCGGAGCCTGCCGGTTATTCATGTTTCGCAAAATTTTGCCGAACCTGTGTCGCGAACCAACGACGTGCTGGCAACCATCGAGGCACTGGCAGGCGAAGCAGCAGCGTTATTGCGCGAACGCGGGCAAGGCGGGCGGCGGTTCGAGATTAGCCTGTTCCGTAGCGATGGCCATGTCGCGCGGCTGGGCGTAGATACCGGCGGGCCGACGCGCGATGCAGCGTTGCTGATGCGGCTGATCCGCGAACGCATCGACGCGCTTGCCGACCCGCTCGATCCGGGTTTTGGTTATGACCTCATCCGCTTGGCGGTGCCGCTGGCGGAAACGCTCAAGAACGTGCAGGTGGGTTTGGAGCAAAAAGCCGATACCGACGTCGAAGCCGCCGCGCTGATCGACCGGCTGAGCGTAAGGCTCGGAACAGACCGCGTGCGGCATTTCCATGCGCGTGACAGCCATATCCCCGAACGCGCGGCGCTCGAACGTGCGGCGCAATCTGGTGCGCCCAAAACCGAATGGCTAAAGCCCACACCCGGCGAACCTGCCATGCGTCCCTTCCGCCTGTTCGAAACCCCGCAGCCAATCGAGGTCACCGCCGGATTTCCCGAAGGCGAGCCGCGCAGCTTTCGCTGGCGGCGACAGGTCCACCGTGTTGCGCTCGCCGAAGGGCCAGAACGTATAAGCCCTGAATGGTGGCGGCATCCGCGGGGATATGAGGCGGGAAATGGCACCCTGACGCGCGATTATTACCGGGTCGAGGATAATGAAGGCCGCCGGTTCTGGCTGTTCCGGCGCGGGCTATATGAAGAGACCGACCGGCCGCTCTGGTATCTGCACGGCATCTTTGCATGAGCTATGCCGAACTTGCTTGCACCAGCAGCTATTCGTTCCTGCGCGGCGCATCGCCGCCGTCAGATTATGTGGCGGAAGGCATCGGGCTTGGACTGACCGCAATCGGCATGGCTGACCGCAATACCGTCTCAGGCGTGGTGCGCGCGTGGAAGGCGCTGCGCGATGCGCCCGACGAGGCGCGCAGTGCTTTGCTGGCCGCCAAGCGTGACGCTGG
>JANLRW010000078.1:0-22517 GCA_031361925.1 Sphingomonadales bacterium | reverse complement strand
CAACCTTTATAGCCATCCGTAATTCGCGCGCCTTATCCCGCGCCATTGCCAGCGTGATCAGCTTCGCACTGCCCAGCCCTATGTCCTTACGCTTTCCGTCGTGCTGGAGCCGCAAAACCCAGCTTGCTGCGCCCTTCCCTGTAACTTTCAGTAACAGCCCGTCGCCATCCTGATAGGTTCCGGGAATCGTAAGCACCGTCTTTACCGATATTGCCGTCAGCTTGACCATTTAGCTTCCCCACAATTTTCCAACCGAATTTGAACTGTCAAAGTGTGGGGAACGCAATTCCTGTCCCACACTTTTCCCACACTTACCCCTGGCTGCATACAAACAACAAGGGACGCGTGCGGACGATATAGGTAGTTATAGCCTAGGATTTGCAGGACTTCCACAGCTTTTCACGAACATCGGTGGATAAGAAATTGGTGGACAGGGCTGGATTCGAACCAGCGTACGGAAAACCGGGCAGATTTACAGTCTGCTGCCTTTAACCACTCGGCCACCTGTCCACACCTTTGCGGGGCAATATGCAGTCACATAAGGGCCGGTCCCGCTAAGGAAGCAGCGCAATGGCGAAACGGCCCTTGCCTGTCAATGGTGCAAGTGGGAAAGGGAGCCAATTCTTACTTTAACGAGAGCACACAATGTCATCGCACAAAAGCCAGCGCCGCCGGGGGCAAGCCACCGCCAGCGGCAATCCCAAGTTCTACGGACGTCATGCGGTCTATGCCGCACTTGACAATCCCGAACGCAAGCTGATCAAATTATGGGGCACCCGCGAGGAATTGGGCAAGATTGTCGTGCCCGACGGTCTCAGCGTGCAATTCGCCGAAGTCGCCGATCTGGCGCGCTATGTGCCGAAAGACGCGCCGCATCAGGGGCTGGTGCTCGAGGTTGGGGCTTTGGAAGACGTCTGGCTAACCGATGCTTTGGCCGTCGATGCGGACGATAACCGGCCGCTGCTCATCCTCGACCAGATCACCGACCCACAGAATGTCGGTGCAATCTTCCGCACGGCCGCCGCTTTTGGCGCGGTTGCCGTGATCACGCAGGACCGCCATGCCCCGCCTGAATCGGGCTCGCTGGCCAAGGCGGCATCGGGCGCGCTTGAAATCACCCCGTGGGTCCGGGTGGTCAATCTGGCGCGCGCGCTCGAGGAAATTGCCGAGGCTGGCTATTGGCGGATCGGGCTTTCGGGCCATGCCAAAGTCAACCTCGACGAAGCGCTTACCCCGGGCCGCAATGCCCTGGTTTTGGGGGCAGAGGGCGACGGGATGCGCCGCAATATCGAGGAGCATTGCGATGCTCTGGCAAAGCTGCCAATCAGTGAGCGGATGGAGTCGCTTAACGTCTCCAATGCCGCTGCGGTAGCGCTTTACGCGGCGACGGTCAGGGCCAGTTAAACGGAGGGAAAGACGGCGATGTTTTGGTCGAAGAAATGGGCCGCGCTTGCGGTCGCGGCAGTAGCCCCCTTCTCGCTTAGCGGCTGCTTGATCCTGCCCGGCGAATTCATCTCTGAAATGACGGTGCGCAAGTCCGGCGATTTCAGCTTCTCCTACAAGGGCCAGATCCAGCTGGTCGGGCTGGCCAATCTTCTCAACAGTGAAGGCTTTGGTGAGACTGGGGCCGTCGAATTCAAGGCGACGTGCTGGAATGACTCTTCCGCGCTTGAAAGCGCAGAGGATGCCGCCGACGCAGTCGCAGACGATACTGCCGATGCCGCCAAACCAGAGGCGACTTATGCGGTGATGCGCTCCACGCCGCTCGCCTTGCAAGCCGCCGACGAAGCAGCGCGCGGAGCCGCGGACGCAGCGAAGGAAGCAGCAGAAGCAGCAGAAGCGGCCGGGGAAGCAGCCGCTGCTGCTACTAACGAGTGGCAGATGTCCGAACGCGACTGCACGGCGGAAGAAACCACGACTCAGAAAAAGGAATGGGACGATCAGCAAGCCGCATCAAAAAAGCGCGATCAGGAGGCAAAGAAAATCGCCACGATGATGCTCGGTGGCATCAACCCGAAAGACCCGAAAACCATCGCGCGCTTTACCAAGGAAGTCGAGCGACTGGCGGCGTGGCACAAGGTTGAGCATATCGGCAACGGCGTGTTTATGATCGACTATAGCACCAAGGGCAAATTGGCTGATGACTTCGCCTTTCCCGTCATCCCGCGTTATGCGGTGGGCGAGCCGATGATCCATATCACCCGGTGGGACAATGGCCGTTTGCGGGTGGAGGCTCCGGCGTTCAAAACCGACCCCGAAATGTCGATGTTGGGGATATTGGGTGCGGGCAGCCTTGGAGGGTTTATGGGCGGTGCCAGCAGTGCCGACAAAATGCCCGATCCACTGACCATCAGCGGCACATTCACGCTGACCACCGACGCGCGGATATTGGCGAATAATAGCGAGGACGGCCCTGAAGAGGCCGGCGGGATGGAAGTGCTGCGCTGGGATATCGGCCCCGCAACATTCGGCCCGCCGATGGCTTTGTTGAAGCTTGTCCAGTAATGGGTTTGTCCGCCAAGCAGTTAAAGGCATCGCTTGATGCCATCGCCGCCGTTGAACCACGATTTGCCGATGCGATTGCCGCGACCGGCTACCCCGAACCCCGCCTGCGCGAACCCGGCTATGCAACGTTGCTGCGCACCATCGTCGGCCAGCAAGTCAGCGTCGCCGCCGCTGCGTCGGTATGGAACAAGCTTGAAGCACTGCTGGGCGAAGGCTGCGCTCCCGATCAGTTGATCGAACAGGATTTCGACGCATTGCGGGCCTGCGGGCTTAGTCGCCAGAAACAGGGCTACGCGCGATCGCTGGCCGAGCTGGTGATGACCGGAGCGCTACCCCTCGACGCCCTGCCCGCCGATGACGAGGAAGCGATTGCTTACCTCACCCAAGTCAAAGGCATCGGTCGCTGGTCGGCGGAAATCTATTTGCTTTTCGCCGAGGGCCGAACCGACATCTGGCCAGCAGGCGACCTCGCGGTGCAGGAAGGCGTCGGGCGCTTATTGAAAATGGAAGCGCGGCCATCCGAAAAAGACATCCGCGAAATCGCCGAGAAGTGGCGGCCGCATCGAGGCGCGGCGGCGATCTTCACCTGGCATATTTACGCCAAGGGATTTCAGGCGATTTGATATGGCGTGCAGCATCGCGGGCTAGAATAACTAGTGTTTCTACTTCCATCGGTTTTATGAATATTCACTGATGACAAGCGACCGTTCCTGCGTATTAATGACCCAATTGGACGGGGCGTGTTATGGCAGCAGCGAAGATTCCGAAGAAGACGCAAGACCGAATAGTGTCAGGGTTGAAACGATATCAGCCGATAGTTCGAAAACTGCGTGAGCGGGACATTTCGGAAGCCGACACCGTTACGGTTATCAAAGATATGCTGACCGACATTTTCGGTTACGATAAATACACCGAATTGACTAGCGAACAGCAGATACGCGGTACGTTTTGCGATTTGGCAATTCGCGTCGAGGGGAAAATCGAATATCTCGCCGAGGTAAAGTCTGCCGGAACCAACTTAAACGAAGGACACCTTCGACAAGCTGTAAATTATGGTGCCCATGAAGGCATTGAATGGGTTATCCTATCTAACGCAATTACTTGGAAAATTTACAAGATCAAGTTTGCCCAGCCCATAGACTACGAGGAAGTTTTTTGCTTCGATATGTGCGAGGTGTCTTCTCGCTCATCTGACGATTTAGCCAAGCTATTCATGCTTTGCCGAGAGAGCGTTTCGTCAGATGCGTTGACAGAATATCACCGCCAAGCGCAAATCTTCAATCGATTCGTAGTGTCTGAATTGGTTCAATCAGATGCCGTAGTTGGCACCCTCCGCCGCGAATTCAAACGGCTTTTTCCCGGCGTCAAAGCAACCGATGATGATTTGCGAGTAATGCTAACCAGCGAAATCTTGAAGCGAGACACGCTTGACGGCGATCCTGCCAAGAACGCGAAGGCAATAGTCAAGAAGGCTGTCGGTGCGTTGGCACGCAAAGCTGCAAAAGCAGCAGCATAGCGATTTCACGATGCTTCCTCCCTCTCTCCTTCAGGGGAGAGGTGCGAGACTTGGCGACTTGTCGCCTAGCCGCAGCGGAGAGGGGCTGGACGGTGAGGTTTTGCACTAAACGGCGCTCACAATTTCAACCCCGGATTGAGCGCCATCACTTCCAATAAAAAGCTCTTGGGCTTTTTGAAAAACTTGCTCTTCCGGTTGACCTGCAACCCGAGCAACGCCGCCGTCTCCATTGCGAAATGGACGCAGTTGCGGTCGTTCAAGCGGTAACTTTTCTGCGGAAACGTCCGCCACTGTTCGACCAGCGCCATCAACTGAGCATATTGGGCATCGGTCAGGCGAAGCGTGAAATGCGCGTTGCTGTCGGCGATATATTTCGCGTCCTTGCTCTCGATCATGCCGTTGACCGGTCCCCATAAAATTGCCGGTGTCGTATTGACTGCGGTGAAGCCGTAATTTGTATCGACCACTTCGCCGGTCGAATCGACGGTGCCTCTCAGTTTGACCAAAGCGTGGGGGAAATGGTCGCCGAAATCGTGGCTGTAAAATGTTGCGGTCACTTCGGCATTGGCCGAGGCGGGCAGCAGGCAACACATGGCGGCGAACAACAGTGTCAAATAGCGAAACATATCCACTCCTTATGGCGCACGGATTTATCCAGCCTTTATGGCACCTGCAAGAAACAGTTGACGTTCACGTCAAATTGCTGTGGCTGACACGGGTGTGAATAGGAGAGTCGCCAACATGGCCGGAGAAGCAAAGAGCATTTTCATCACCGGAGCGGCCTCCGGCTTAGGCCGCGAAGTTGCGCGCTATTTCGCCAATGTTGGCTGGTTTGTCGGACTGGCCGATATGAATGTAGCAGGGCTAGAGGAAACGGCAAAGCTGCTGCCGTCGGGCATGTCGTCGATCCACAAACTCAACGTGACAGACCGCGTCCAATGGAAAAAGGCCGTTGCCGATTTTGCCACACATACCGGCGGGCAAATGACAGTGCTGTTCAACAATGCGGGCATCGGAACCGGCGGGCCGATACAGGAAATGACCGACGAGGACATCGACAAGATGATCGCGGTCAACCTGACCGGCGTGATCAGCGGCACCCGCGCCTGTTTTGAATTGTTGAAGAACACCCCGGATGCTTGTGTGCTGTATACCAGCTCGGCGGCCGGCATTTATGGATCGGCCAATCTCAGCGTGTACAGCGCAACCAAGTTCGCGGTGCGCGGACTGGCTGAGGCGCACGACATCGAATGGCGCAGCCTGGATATCAAGGCACGCAGCCTGATGCCCGGGTTCATCGATACCAACATCATCGGCGCGGTCGTTCCCGGCAGCAACATGACTGGCAAGGATAAGCTGCAGTCGGCGGGTATCGAGGTCAGCCCGGTTGCGATCATCGGTCCAGCCGCATGGGACGCGATACACGGCAAAAACGTGCACACCACAGTGAACAAGATGGCCAAGCAACTCGCCTTTTCGGCACGGTGGTTCCCCAACCGGTTACGCAAACAATTGGGGCTGATGGAAGGCCTTAGCGACGTGGTGCGGCCCAACGGCTAGCTTACGATAGCGTCAATCTGGGTGGCCAGGTCGATATCGCGTTTCGACAACCCGCCCGCATCGTGCGTGGTCAGCAATATCTCGACGCGGTTGTAGACGTTGAACCATTCGGGGTGGTGGTCGGCCTTTTCCGCCAAAATCGCGACATGGGTCATGAAAGCAAAGGCCGCGCCGAAATCGGCAAAGCGGACGGTGCGCCTGATCCCTTGGACGTCGGCATCATAGGCCCAGAGCGGCAACGCGCCCAGCGCCTCGACCCGCGCCGCATCGTCCAATTTTGAAACCATCACCATGTATTCCTGCTTTTGATATTGTCACAAACATGCCTATGTCGCGCGATGTCTGTGCGTCAAGCCACTACGCCCTTGGTCAACATACAAAATGTTGCGGTCATTCGCGGCAACCGTTTGGTTTTCGACCGCTTTTCGCTCACCGCCGATAACGGTGATATAATCTGGATTCGCGGCGCGAACGGTAGCGGCAAGTCAACGCTGTTGCGTTTGATTGCCGGTTTATTGCCGATGGCCAGCGGGCAGATGACGGTTTCTGGCGTAATCGCCTTAGCCGACGAAAATCTGGCGCTTGATCCCAATATGCTTCTCGAAGCAGCGCTTGGTTTCTGGGCAAAGATGGATGCGGCGTCAGCCGATGCACGTGAAAAAGCGCTGGCGGCGATGGACCTTGTGCCGCTCGCCGATATGCCCGTTCGCTATCTCTCAACCGGCCAGCGCAAACGCGCCAACCTGTCGCGATTGCTTGCCTCGCAAGCGCCAATCTGGCTGCTCGATGAACCGTATAACGGCCTCGACAGCGCCAACGCGACACGGCTCGACGCGGCATTGCTCAAACATGCAGGCAAAGGCGGCATCGCGCTGGTTGCCGCGCACCGGGCACCGTCGATCAATGTGGCGCAAAGTATATCACTCGACCGGCAGGCGGCAACGGCATGAACGGGTTTCTGGCCCTCATTGCCCGCGAAGTGCGGACCGCGTGGACAGGCGGCGGATTGTGGTTGCCGGTTATTTTTTATCTGGCAGTCGCCACGCTCTTCCCATTCGTGACTGGTCCCGATAAGGTTCTGCTTGCGCACACCGGCGGCGGTATATTGTGGATCGCCGCGTTGCTTGCAACATTGCTCCCGATCGAACGGCTGATCTTGCCCGACCGACAAGCAGGCGTACTTGACCAACTGGTGGTGCGGGGGTGGTCGGATGAGTTGGTCGCAAGCGCCAAGATCGCCGGACACATTGTCGCGTTTGCCGTACCGTTGTTGTTGGCGACGGTCGTTGCTTCGGCGTTAATTGGCCTGCCCGAAACCCAGTTGCGAACGCTGCTGCTGGGCTTGGCGCTGGCGCTACCCGCACTTGCCGGATTGTCGGTGACGATAGCCGCACTGACCGCAGGCCTCAGCGGCGCGAGCGCGCTCGGCGGGTTGTTATTGGTACCGCTGGCGATCCCGATATTGATTTTTGGCGCGGGCACACTCGCCGAAAATGCTGGAAATGCGATGCAGTTGCTCGCTGCGACATCATTGGCGATGGCCGCACTGTCGCCCTTTGCGGCAGGCGCAGCGCTGCGCGCAGGGCGCGGCTAGAACGCCAAAAGGCACCGGGCTAAGGGCCGCGCGTCGATCATTATAGCATCGCCATCACTTTTCGGGCGAATCAGCGCTGGCAAAACCATGCGCCTGTCCGCATATGGACGCCATGCCCTCCCCCACTACCCCCCGCAAATCCGTCACTGCCAAAAAATCTATCGGTGAACGCGAACTCGTTGTCATGATGGCCTCGCTCATGGCCCTCAACGCGCTCGCCATCGACGCCATGCTGCCCGCCTTTCCGGCTATGGTTGACGGGCTGGCGGTCAGCAATGCCAACGACATCCAATATGTCATTTCCGTATTTCTTGCCGGAACCGGAATTGGCGCGTTGTTCCATGGTCCTTTATCGGACCGTTTTGGTCGCAAGCCGGTGCTGCTCATTGGCGTGATCGGTTGCGTCATATTCTCGGTGGCATGCAGCTTTTCCAGCAGTTTCGAAATGCTGTTGGCGATGCGCTTTTGCCACGGACTTATGGCGGCGGCGATGGGCGTGCTGGTCGCGTCGATCATCCGCGACCAGTTTGAAGGCGACGCGATGGCGCGCCGGATGTCGACGATATTCCTGATCTTCATGATCGTGCCCATAATAGCACCCACCGTTGGCCAAGCGGTCTTGCTATTTGCCGGATGGCGAACCATTTTTGATGTCATGGCCGCGATGCAACTCGTCGCGGTGATTTGGGTATGGCGGCGCTTGCCAGAAACGCTAGCGCCAGAAAACATGGTACCGATCAAGCCACATGCGCTGGCCGCGGCTTGGCGGCAAGTGGTAACCAATCGAAACGCGACCGGCTATATGCTCGGTGCAGGGATGGTGCAGGGCGCGTTATTCGGTTACCTTAACAGCTCGCAGCAGATGTTCGACAAAGTGTTCAACGCCAAAGAATTTTTCACGATTGGTTTTGCCATTGTCGCTATCGGTATTGCCGCGGCGAATTTCACGAACGCGCGGATTGTCGAGCGCTTTGGCGCACGCCGAGTTTCCCAGTCCGCGCTCATTGCATTCATCCTGCTTGGCGGATTGCAGCTCGCTGCGGCCTATATGGCCCCTACTTCGTTACCGATATTTTTGGTGCTGCTGACCGGTAATATGGCAATGATCGGCTTCATCGGCTCCAATTTTTCGTCGATTGCGATGACCCCTTTCGGCCATGTGGCAGGGGCGGCTTCTTCGTTTCAAAGCTTTGCCAAAGTGGTTGTGGCAGCGTCGATAGGAGCTGCAATCGGTCAACAATTTGACGGCAGCGTTGTGCCAGTTTCCGCCGGGTTCATGGTGTGCGGGCTGATTACCTTGGGCCTGATAACATGGGGCGAAAACGGGCGACTGTTCACGCGCCCGGGAACCACCCAAAACATGCCGATGTAGGGCAAAAGAAAAGGGGCACCGAAGCGCCCCTCAACTTTGAAACTCGCTAACCGTTCAGTCGACGACGGGGCCCGGGAATTCACCCATCTCAGGTGCATCGTCCTGCATCTGATCATGCTGGAGGTTGGAATTCCGCATACCATAGATGAAATAGAGCGCTATTGCTCCCATTAAGAAGTATACGAAGAACATCAGCACATTATATGGCACTGTCGTGATCAGATATAAACACGATAGGATGCCGAGAATCGGCACAATTGGATAAAGCGGAACCGAGAAGCCACGCGGCAACTCGGGTGCTGCTCGACGTAGATAAATGACCGAGAGGCAGACGATAGCGAACGCCGCCAACGTGCCGACCGAAGTCATGTCACCCAACACGTTGATGTCGAAAAAGCCAGCTGCAACAGCAGTAATCGTACCTACCAGTAGCGTGTTAACGTAAGGCGTCTGAAACTTCGGATGCACCTTCGAGAAAATTTTGGGCAACAATCCGTCGCGCGCCAACGTGTAGAAGATACGCGTTTGCGCAAACATCAGCACTAGCACCACCGAGGTCAGACCGATAATCGCACCGACTTTTATGGTCTTCGCAAGCCACGCCCATTGTGGGCCGAAGCTATCTACCACCACCGCTACAGGATCGGGAACGTTCAGCGTCGCGTAAGGCACGAGCAGCGTCATGATCGCCGCTACAAGCATGTAGATGACGGTGCACACAATTAGCGAACCAATGATCCCAAAAGGCATATCGCGCTTGGGGTCTTTCGCTTCCTGTCCAGCGGTCGAAACAGCTTCGAACCCGATATATGCGAAGAACACGATCGACGCTGCGCGCATGATGCCATCGACGCCAAATTGGCCGGGGCCGGTATTTTCCGGAATAAACGGCGTCCAGTTCTTCGCCATAAGTTCCGGAAGGTTGGTAAGAACAATATAGCCACCAACAAGGATAAAGGCGGCCAGCACACTGACCTTGATCGCGACGATGATGTTGTTGACCTTCGCCGATTCCGACACGCCGATCATCAGCAAAAGCGAAAGCGCCATACAAATCAAAAACGCGGGAAGATTGAAAAATGCAGTGACTGGTGCGCCGTTGACCAAAAGAGGGACGCCGTCTTGCATAACCGGAAGGCCCGTCGGTCCGGTAAATTGCGGAGGAATGACGAGACCAAAATCTTTCAGGAGGCTAACTACATAACCGCCCCACCCGACCGCGACCACCGACGCGGCGAGTCCGTATTCGAGAAGCAGCAGCGCCCCCATGATCCACGCGACGAACTCGCCGAGCGTGGTATAGCTATACGTATAGGCTGAGCCGGACACCGGCAAGGTGGACGAGAGTTCGGCGTAGCAAAGCCCGGCAAAAGCGCAAACCAGGCCCGCCACGACGAACGAAAGCATAACCGCCGGCCCAGCGTGGAGCGCAGCCGCGCTTCCGGTGCGAACAAAAATACCTGCACCGATAATGCAGCCAACACCCAATAAAAGCAGGTTCCATTTGCCCAGCGAACGTTTCAGCTCGCTATTGGCGGATTCCCGCTGCACCTGCGCGATCGTTTTGCGCGCGAACATGCGCTGCATTACGGATTGCTCGTTACTCGCCATCTTCATCTCCCCAACGGATTCATTATAGCGGCGAACCTAGCCGCTCGCGCGCATCGCGCAACTTAATTTCAGCGGGTCAGTAGCGGCCCGAGCTTTTTTCCGCCCAAAATATGGACGTGGAGGTGTGAAACCTCCTGATGTGAATCGATTCCGATGTTGGTGATAAGGCGATAGCCCGATTTAACCAAGCCAAGCGCGCGCGCTGCATGGCCGACCGCGCGGGTGAATCCCGCAACCTCGGCGTCGCTGGCATTGGCGCTGAAATCGTCCCAGCTAACATAGGGGCCCTTTGGAATTACCAACACGTGCACCGGGGCCTGCGGATTGATATCATGAAGCGCCAGCGCCCATTCGTCTTCATAGACCGTGCTATTGGGAATCTCGCCGCGCAGGATTTTCGCAAAGATGTTCTGATCGTCATAGGGCAATGTGGCGTTGATTGGCATGGCTCAGTCCTTCCTTGCGGCCTTTTCGATGTGGCCCGACACCCCCTCGCGCCGATGAAGTTCGTCGAGCACATCGTCGATTGATAGCCCGCCGTCGGCCAGCAGGATCATCAGGTGGAACAATAAATCGGCTGCCTCCGCGGTCAGATTAGTCGGATCACCCGAAAGCGCTGCAATAACGGTTTCGGTCGCTTCTTCGCCTACCTTTTGGGCAATCTTTTCGCGGCCTTTGGCGAAAAGCGAAGCGACATAGCTGCTGTCGGGCGATGCCCCCCGCCGCGCCACTATCGCTGCTTCCAACCGTTGCAGAAGTTCGCTCATCGGATATCCTTTTGCAGAGCCGCGACCATCGGCCGGTCGGCGGGCGGGATCAGGCCTTCGAGCACACGCCAGAATCCGGTAACCGATTCTTGACCCGCCGCGCCATACGCTGCCGCCAGATTGTTACGCAACGCATCGAATAACTGTGCCTCGAATTCGGCTCCTTTGACGGTGAGGCGCAGCAACTTCTGGCGCCGATCAATCTGGCCAGCGCGGGTTTCGACAAAGTCGTTTCCAGCCAAATCGGTCAGCACCCGCCCCAATGACTGTTTGGTAATTGCGAGGATTTTCAAAAGCTCGCTGATCGTCAGGTCAGGCTGGCGTGCAATAAAATAGAGCGCGCGGTGGTGCGCCCTGCCCAGCCCATGTTCGGCAAGACCCTCGTCGATTGACCGCGTCAGCCGCGTATAACCGAAGAATAATAACTCTACACCGCGCCGGACCTCATGTTCGCGCAGGAATAACGGCGACGCGGCAGGCGTGATGCCGTCACTTGAACGGACAGACGGAGTTGAAGATGGGACAGCCATATTGACGTATCTTGGCGCAGGCCATAGGACAGTGCAACCCATTAGATGATCGAGCATGACAATGACGACCGGCGCATTTCCTTTTGAAGCCAACCCCAATCCGACAGGTCCTGCTCGCTGTGCCGAGTTGTTAGCCGACCCCGGTTTTGGCCGCGTTTTTACTGATCATATGGTGACAATCCGCTATAATGAAGCCAAGGGCTGGCACGATGCCAAGGTCGGACCGCGCGGCCCGTTGACGCTCGATCCGGCAACCGCCGTCCTTCATTACGCGCAGGAGATTTTCGAAGGGTTAAAAGCGTATCGCCTCGCGGACGGCGGCATGGCGCTGTTTCGTCCAGAGCAAAATGCCCGCCGCTTTCAGCGCTCGGCAAAGCGGCTGGCGATGGCTGAGTTGCCCGAGGAGCTGTTCCTGCAATCGTGCAAACAGCTCGTCGAAGTCGACGCGGGATGGTTTCCACCAGTTGAAGGCGGCTCGATTTATCTGCGGCCGTTCATGATCGCTAGCGAGGTTTTCCTTGGCGTCAAACCGTCCGCCGAATATCTTTATATGGTGATTGCCTCGGCGGCCGGAAATTACTTCAAAAGCGGCGCGCCCGCGATTTCGATTTGGGTATCCCAGCATTACACCCGTGCTGCACCTGGCGGCACCGGTGCAGCCAAATGCGGCGGCAATTATGCGTCGAGCCTCGTTGCGCAATCCGAGGCTATTGCCCGTGGCTGTGACCAAGTCGTATTCCTCGATGCCGCCGAGCATCGCTGGATTGAAGAACTTGGAGGCATGAACCTGTTTTTCCTGTTCAACGACGGTACGCTAATCACGCCACCGACCGACGGCACCATATTGGAAGGTATCACCCGCGAATCAATCATTACGCTGGCCCGCGAACAAGGTTTGACGGTACGCGAAGAACGCTATGCGATCGACCAGTGGCGCGACGATGCAAACTCGGGCAGGCTCGTCGAGGCCTTTGCTTGTGGTACTGCGGCCGTCGTAACCTCTGTTGGCAGCGTCCATGGCGAAAGTGGCAGTTTTACGATTGGTGCCGGTGGTCCGGGGCAAATTACTCAGCAATTGCGTGCTAAATTGGTGGATATCCAGCGTGGCACTGCTGCAGATACGCATGGCTGGGTACAACGCATCGGTTGATCGAAATTTCGCGTTTTTCGGCAATTGCCATTGACGAAACTCGCGCTATAAGGCCGCCGCAGCAGTCAGGTCGCTAAATTCTTTCTGCTCCGAAAATGCCAAGATGATGGGGCGTCGCCAAGCGGTAAGGCACCGGCTTTTGATGCCGGCATTCGCAGGTTCGATCCCTGCCGCCCCAGCCATCTTCGCTGCTTTACATCGCTTCACACTCCACCAAGCTTTGTAAATGGTTGTAACTGCATCGCCAATCATGTGGTTTAAGCGAACATTATCTCGTAAACGCGCGTATCTAGTCGAGGGCCGCATATTTTGCGGGGCAGTGGAGAGAAAATGCGCGTTTTAATCGCCGATGACGAACCCGACGTAGTCGCGTTCCTGAAATCCATCATCGAAGACCTGGGCCACGCCGTGGTGTCCTACAGCGATGGCAATATGTTGTCGCAAGCGATGGTCCGTGAGACATTTGACTTGTTAATTCTCGACTGGAACATCCCGGGAAAGGACGGGCTGGCGACGTTACAGTGGATGCAGACGTCGATGCCCGAGCGGCCACCGGTGATCATGATGACCAATCGCTCGGCGAAAAAGGATATCAGCGATGCCCTGAATGCCGGGGCCGACGATTACATTACCAAGCCGGAGGACCGCACTGTGGTCGCTGCGCGGATCAACGCGCTGCTGCGGCGCAGCGCGAGCTCGGGCGCGTTCGATGCCAAAGCGACCTACGGCAAATATGAACTGGACCGGATTGAGCAAACTGTTGCGATTAACGGTGAAACAATCTCGCTGACCGCCAAGGAATTTGAATTGGCGGATCTGTTTTTCCGCAACGCCGACCGCACTTTGTCGCGCAACTACATCATGGAAACGATCTGGCGAACTACTGCTGCGCTTGCCACGCGGACGCTTGACATGCACATTTCCCGAGTACGCGCCAAACTCGACCTGCAACCCGAAAACGGGTTTCGGATTTTCACCGTTTTCGGCTATGGCTATCGTCTGGAATCGATTGGCAAATCCGGATAACAGATTAGGGGCTGATATTATGCGCATCGCCGGAACAGCATTTTTATTCTCGGCATTGCTGCTCGCGGTCATGCCGGTAAAAGCCGCTGATAATGACGATGCACCCGTCCGTTACGTGGTGCGCAAGGGCGATACGCTGATCGATCTGGGCAACCGGTATCTGGCACGCGCCGAGAACTACAAGATTGTCCAAAGACAAAACCAGATTGCCGATCCCTTTGCGCTCCCCGTTGGCAAGGTGCTCACGATCCCGCGCAGTCTTTTGAAGTTCAAACCCGCCAGTGCGAGGCTAATCGCGGTTCGCGGGCAGGTTCTGGCCGGGCGGTCGCAGGCGTCAGTCGGACAGATCCTCGGCGAAGGTACCGCGCTCCGCACCGCTGGTTCGTCGTTTGCGACATTGATGCTGGATGACGGTTCGCGGGTTTCGCTGCCCTCGAACACTGAAATCCGCATCCGCCGCCTTCGAAGCTATGTGTTGGGTGGCAGCCTCGATTATGATTTCGACGTAGCAAAAGGCGGAATGCAGTCGGCGGTGATCAAGCACAAATCTGTCGATGACCGCTATCAAGTGCGCACCCCGAAGGCAGTATCGGCGGTACGCGGCACCGATTTCCAATCACGCTACGATGCCGCTGCTGACAAGGATTTTGCCGAGGTCGTAGAAGGCGCGCTGGCCGTTGCTGCAGGCTCATCGCAACCCGCTGCGTTGCCCGCCGGCAATGGTTTGGCACTTGTTCCCGGAGGAAAAATCATCCGTGAAACGCTGCTGGCGGCACCCAGCTTGGTTGAGCCCGGGCGCGTCCAAGCCGACCCCGTCGTCAAATTTGTTGCCAATCGCGCTGCCGGAGATAACGCGTACCGGGTTGCGCTCGCCGCCGACGCAGGCTTTATCGACCAGATTGCCGATGTCGCTGTTGATCAGCCAGAAATCACTTTTGAGAATCTTCCCAACGGCAATTACTTCGTTCGCGCCCGCGCGGTATCGGCTGCGGGGATCGAAGGCCTGCCAGTCACCTATGCGTTTAAGCGCCGGTTAAATGGCGTCAACGCGACCGCCGGACAGAGTGATGACGGCTATGTTTTTAAATGGATCGGCGACGGCGAAGGCACCCGCCGTTTCCATTTCCAGCTTTTCCGCGTTAGCATCAAAACGCTGCCGATTGTTGACGAGGCAGCACTCGATAGTGACCGGATATTGCTGTCCGACCTACCTCCCGGCGAATATCATTGGCGTGTTGGCGCCGTGCAATATCTCCATGGCGAAATGGCAACCAACTGGGCTCCGTTCGAGAAACTGACGGTGGCACCGTCCTAATCCTGCTTGATTCTTCGATAAACCGCGCGGATTAGCCGTGGTCATGAATTTACGAATGCGCCTTGCTGTTGAGTGGTTTGCAATCGGCCTGATTGCGAGCGCAATGGTGGTTGGTGCATGGATGTGGCGTGGCACGTCGGCATTCGATTACCTTCTCTATGACCAGCTAACCGCCGCAGCACGACCAGCGGCGGATAAAGAGGTCCTGATCATCGCAATCGACGACCAGAGCCTCAAGACCATTGGCAGATGGCCGTGGGACCGCGAAATTCACACGCGCCTGTTCGAGCAGCTTCAAAAGGCGCAACCGAAAACTATCGCATTCGACATATTGCTGAGCGAAACGGGCAACGCGGATGCCGAGCTGGCCAAAATGATGACGCTCGAAACACCAGTCTTCCTGCCAATGCACTTCGTTTCTCCTGGTAGCAATGGCCGAGCATTCGACCCTACTCCGCCTGCACCGCTATTCGCGGCCGCTGCGCACGGCGTAGGTCATGCCAACCTGTCGTTTGATGCTGACGGGATCGTCAGACGTGCGGCTTTATGTTTTCAACCCGAACCTGATGCCGCCAAGCTGCCACATCTCATCGAACTCGTGTTCCGGGCGTCGCAGAATAAGCCATCACCCGCGTATCGGGGCGGCGAATGCGGACAGGAACTGCTTGTGCCTTATGCCAAGCGCGGCAGCTTTGCCGAAGTCTCCTATTCCGATGTCCTAGAGGGCAATGTCCCAGCTGCCCTCATCGCCGGACGCGACGTCATCGTAGGGGCAACGGCAGTTGGCATGGGAGACAGCTTTCCAACACCCAATGGCGAAGGCGGATTGCTAGCAGGTGTCGAGATCATGGCCAATATGCTCGGTGCATTGAAGCGCGACGACTTCATCGCACCGTTGAGCAACAATTGGGTGATTCTGCTGTCCCTGCTGCCGTTGTGGTTACTACTCGGTGGGTTCGTCCGCTTGAGTCCGCGCACAGCGCTTGGCATTTCATTGCTCTCGATCATAGCCATATTGCTGGTGAGCACTGCGATGCTGTGGTCGCGAATATGGTTCCCGCCTGGACCGGCGTTGCTCGGCGTGCTGCTGGTCTATCCACTGTGGGGTTGGCGACGATTGCAGGCGATGAGCGACTTCATGGTCACCGAACTCGGTGCGTTGGAGAGGGAAGCGGAGGTCAGCCCGCTCCCGCTCGCACCGGGCCGCACGACCGATCTCGTTGGGAGGCAAAGCGAAAATCTAGCCAGCGCTATCGACCAGATGCGCGACCTGCGGCGCTTTGTCGCGGACACGCTGGCTGACCTGCCCGACCCGATGTTTGTCACCGATCCCGAGAATAAGGTAACTTTGTCCAACCGGCTGCTCGACGAACGATTGGGGCGACCGATTGCCGGTATGGATTTGCGGTCTGCGCTCGACGAAATGGTGGCTGCCGGAGACCGCCCGGCGGTCGACATTTACCTGGGTCGAGAGCCGTCGCGGAACTCCTCCGAATTTGTCCGCTTTATCTCGCCGCGCGACCGGACGTTTGTGATGCGCCGGTCGGAGATACGCAGCGACGCAGGGACCCTCCAAGGCCATATTCATTATCTGACCGACATCTCAGCACTGGCCAAAGCTGAGGCCGAGCGCGAGGAGGTGCTGCAGTTGTTGTCTCACGATATGCGCGCGCCGCAATCAACGATCATTGCGTTGCTTAGTGGCGAAATCGACGCAGATGCCAAAAAGCGCATTGAGAGCAACGCACGGCGGACGATGCAACTGGCGCAGGATTTCGTCGATATTGCACGAATGGCCGAAACTGAATTTGACGGCGACGACGTCTTGCTGGCTGACCTGATGCGTGATGCCGCAGATAATTTCTGGCCGCTGGCTAAAGAGCGTTCGATCAAGCTTGAGGTTACCGACAACAGCGACAGTGCTTTCGTCATTGCTGAAACCGACACATTATGTCGCGCTATCGCCAATCTGGTCGACAATGCGATCAAGTTTAGCCCCACGCGGGGCACCATCGCAATCATCATCAACCGGACGCAGATTGATGGTGCACCTTGGCTTTCGGCTTCGATCACCGATCAGGGCGAAGGCATCAACGCCGAAATCTTACCACGCCTGTTTGGCCGCTTTGCCAGCGGTGGCGAGCACCACGGCCGAGTCAAAGGAACAGGACTCGGCCTGACATTTGTTCAAGCCGTTATCGCACGCCACGGCGGCTTCATCCGCGCCGAAAATGTGACCGGAAGCGGTGCGCGTGTGACGTTGGAATTACCCGAAGCACCGGAAGCTTAATCACGGCCTGCGCGCTGGATTTTATACTCACCGCGTGGGTTGCCGAGATCGGCCAAAGCGGCGTCGACCAGTCCTGGTAGCGCCTCTGACAGCGGCATGTTGCAATGATATTCGGCGGCACTGCCCTGATAGGCCAGCCCACCGTTTGCGATGAAGGTTAAGGTCACGCCGACGCGGTATTCCCGGTCTTCGCAGCTTTGCAGGGGCTTTTGGCGCTTTGCCGGCGATAGGCTACCGGGTCCATTAGCGGTGCCGAGCGCCAACGAAGCCGGACGAACCGCCAGCGTCACCTCGAGATGAAGCGACCCGCTTTCGTCGGCCTTAAACCCGCGCTCAAGCAACGCGTCGGTAACCAGCTTCCGCGCATAGTGTGATTCAGAAGTGGGGGCTTCGGTGTCCGAAAACGTGAACGAACCGGTCACTGCGGAGGGCTGCCCTGCGCTTGAAATGCGCGTTTCTACGGTTTGTGAACATCCGACGGTGAGCGTCGCAGCGAGCGTTGTGATGAACCATCGCGTCATGCTTACTTTTATCAACGCTTTGCCTTCATGCGCAAGCGCAACATGACGTTACGGCTCGTTACCGGGTCAGAACAAAATAGATGACGTAAAACCAGCTCAAAATTCCGTGGATAATCGCCCACAGCACCGATTTATGTGCGGTGTAGCTGATCACTATCGCCAGCGCGCTGCCGAAACCGATACCCGAGCTGACCACTTCGCGCTGCATCCTCACGCCGCCTGCCGTGCCCGTTCGGTTAATTCCTGATTGAGCATTTCGGCAAGCAGGAACGCCAGTTCGAGCGACTGCGCTGCATTGAGCCGCGGATCGCAGTGGGTATGATAGCGATCAGCCAAACCTTCATCGGTCACGGCAATTGCACCACCGGTGCATTCGGTGACATTCTGCCCGGTCATCTCAATATGGATGCCGCCGCCGAAGCTGCCCTCGGCACGGTGGACGGCAAAGAAACCACGCACTTCGGCAAGGATTCGCTCGAACGGACGAGTTTTATAGCCGCTCGCCGATTTGATGACGTTGCCGTGCATAGGGTCACAAGACCAGATCACTGGATGACCTTCACGCTGCACGGCGCGGATTAAGGCGGGCAAGCCGGTTTCTACCTTGTCATGGCCAAACCGCGCGATCAGCGTCATCCGTCCGGCTTCGCGTGCCGGGTTCAGTATATCGAGCATCCGGATCAATGCATCAGGTTCGAGGCTAGGTCCGCATTTAAGCCCGATCGGATTGCCGATACCCCGCATATACTCGACATGCGCCGAACCTTCGAAACGTGTGCGATCGCCGATCCACAGCATATGCGCCGATGTATCATACCAGCCGCCGGTCAACGAATCCTGACGGGTCATTGCCTGCTCATAGGGCAACAGGAGCGCCTCATGACTGGTGTAGAAGCTTGTGCCCTTTATTTGCGGCACAGTCTCCGGCGTTATGCCGCAGGCCTGCATGAAGTCGAGTGCTTCGCCAATGCGGTCCGCAGTTTCGGTGTATTTCTTCGCCCAAGGGCTGCGCCCCATATAGTCGTGCGTCCAAGCATGGACCTGCTGCAAATTGGCATATCCTCCGTTCGAAAAAGCGCGGAGCAGGTTCAGCGTAGAAGCCGCCTGACTGTAAGCGCGCACCATCCGCGCGGGATCGGGTTCACGGCCAACGGCTTCGAACTCGATGTCATTGATGATGTCGCCGAAATAGCTGGGCAGTTCGACGCCGTCGATGGTTTCCGTATCGGTCGAACGTGGCTTGGCGAATTGTCCGGCCATCCGTCCGACTTTTACCACCGGCACTTTGCCCGAAAACGTCAACACTACCGCCATTTGCAACAGGACGCGGAATGTATCGCGAATGTTATTGGGGTGGAATTCGGCGAAGCTCTCGGCGCAGTCGCCGCCTTGTAGCAGGAAAGCCTTACCTTCGGCCACTTGCGCCAGATCGGCCGTCAAGTTACGCGCTTCGCCAGCGAATACCAGCGGCGGATAATTCCGCAGCGTTTCCTCGGTCGCAGCCAACGCAGCACTGTCGCGATATGTAGGCATGTGAATTGCCTTGGCTTTTCTCCAGCTCTCTGGCGTCCACGTTGTCGCCATGTCTTTCACTCCAAACAATTTCAAATCAAGGGCGAGCCTCTTAGGCAAATCTTGTTAGCACAAGCAAGCATTAGCCGCAATTTTCGGATGCTTTCGATTTTTGCAACTGGGGCTTTGCCGATTAGTCTGAATACAGCCAAATTCCGTATTGGCAAAACACGATAAAGCCGTCTATCAGGCCGCTGAATCGCTCTGACAGGAACGGCGCAGGTTGCCGCCGAACAAAGAAGCGTAAGGGGTTTTGTCGAAATTGCGGGCCATCTATCGTCCGCTTCGCAAGTAAGGGCAGTATATGGCTACGGTCAAGAAAACGACAGGTTCAACTAGAAAAGCGCCGAAAGCTGCGCTGGCAGGCGTTGCCACGGCAACATTTGACGCTGTGCCGCCGATTAATGACGGCGGGGACGGCGTGCGCCGCCGTGATTTTATCAACATTGCCGCCGTCAGCTTTGCTGGTATTGGTGCAGCTGCGGTTGTTTTACCTGCGCTTTCAACGATGAGCGCAAGCGCCGACGTTATGGCGCTGGCATCAATCGAGGTTGACGTTGCCGCAATTGAACCCGGCCAAGCCATCAAGACCAGTTGGCGCAAACAACCGATCTTTATTCGTAATTTGACACCAGAAGAAATTGCCGAGGCCAATAAGGTCGATGTCAGCTCGTTGCGTGACCCGCAAACGCTGGCTGAACGGACGAAGCCGGGGAAGGAAAACTGGCTAATAACGCTGGGTGTTTGCACCCATTTGGGCTGTGTACCGCTTGGTGCCGCCGCTGGCGAGGTCAAAGGCGATTTTGGTGGCTATTTCTGCCCATGCCATGGCTCGCATTACGATACCGCTGCACGCGTCCGCAAAGGCCCTGCACCCCTTAATCTCGCCGTTCCGGAATTTGCATTCCAGAGCGATACCATTGTGAAAATCGGCTGAGGAGCAAGAGACGATGAGTTTCCCCTGGGCAAAAGAATATGCACCGCAAGGCACCGTAATGAAGTGGGTGGACGAACGCCTGCCCATGCCGCGCCTAATCTATAACGCGGTCGGTGCTGGCTATCCGGTGCCGCGAAACCTTAATTATTTCTGGAACTTCGGTGTTTTGGCGGGCGTGTGCTTGGTGATCCAGATCGTTACCGGCATCATCCTTGCGATGCATTATTATGCCAGCGTTGACGGTGCCTTTAACTCGGTCGAACATATCATGCGCGACGTGAATTCCGGCTGGTTCATCCGCTACGCGCACATGAACGGCGCGAGCTTCTTTTTTATCGTTGTATATATCCACATCTTCCGGGGGCTTTATTTCGGTTCTTATAAAGCGCCGCGCGAGATGATCTGGCTGCTCGGCGTCGTCATTTTCTTGTTGATGATGGCGACCGGTTTTATGGGTTATGTGCTGCCTTGGGGCCAAATGAGCTTCTGGGGCGCGCAGGTGATCACCGGCTTCTTCTCGGCCATACCGATTGTGGGCGAACCACTGCGCCAGTGGATTTTGGGCGGCTTTGCGCCGGATCAAGCTGCACTTAACCGGTTTTTCTCATTACACTATCTGCTGCCTTTTGTGATTGCTGGCGTCATTATCCTGCACATCTGGGCATTGCACATTCCAGGGTCAAATAACCCAACCGGTGTCAGCATCAAGGCGGAACAGGACACTGTGCCGTTCCACCCTTATTACACCGCCAAGGACGGGTTCGGGCTCGGCGTGTTCCTGATTTTCTTTGTAGCGGTGACATTCTTTGTGCCGAACATGCTTGGGCACCCGGATAACTATATCCCGGCCAATCCGCTGTCGACGCCTGCGCACATCGTGCCGGAATGGTATTATTTGCCATTCTACGCGATCCTCAAGGCGTTCACGGTGAACTTTGCCATTCCGTTCACGGGTATCGTGCTCATCGAAGCAAAGTTGATGGGCGTGTTGGCGATGTTTGGTTCGATCCTGCTATTGTTCTTCTTGCCGTGGCTCGATACGTCACCGGTGCGTTCGGGGAACTATCGCCCACTATTCCGCAAGTTTTTCTGGTTCGGCCTAATCCCGTGCGTCATTGTGCTTGGCATCTGCGGATCGCAGCCTCCCGAAACAATTTGGGTCATCCTAAGCCAAGTGTTTGCGGCATATTATTTCGCTCACTTCTTGATCATTCTGCCGATCATCTCGCGTATCGAGAGGCCGCTGCCGCTGCCCAATTCGATCACCGAAGCCGTGACGGGCAAGCCGCTTCAAATAGCGGTCGCGTAAAACAGGGAAAACCTCAATCATGGTTCGTCTAATAGCTTTTTTGGTAGGCTTGTTTTTCAGTGGAATGCTGCTGCTTGGTCTTGGCGACACTATCGTCGGCGCAATCAAGGAACCGGCGCAGGCAACTGCCGAGCACGAATTTCACGTTGCGCCGCTGGCAGAGAAATTCACGCATGATGGCCCGCTCGGCAAGTTCGACCGCGGCCAATTGCAACGTGGGCTGAAGGTCTATTCCGAGGTCTGTTCAGCCTGTCATAGCTTGAAGCTTGTTTCCTTCCGCGATTTCGCCGCCCTCGGCTACAGCGAGGATGAGGTCAAAGCGATTGCCAAGGGCTGGAAGACGGAAGTCCCTTCGATTGACCCTGTTACCGGTGAAGCGGCAACCCGCCCCGGCATTCCTGCAGACAAAATCCCGTCGCCGTTTGCCAATGAAACTGCTGCTCGTGCGGCCAACAATGGAGCGTTGCCACCCGATCTTTCGCTGATGACAAAAGCGCGTGAAGACGGCCCGGCGTATGTATATTCGTTATTGCTCGGTTACCGCGATCAGGTCGGATACAAAAATGAAGACGGCAAGGAACTGCTCAAGGAGTTTCCGACCGCGGCAACTCCCGACGGATTGAACTTCAATCCGTGGTTTGCCAATCTGAACATTGCTATGGCCTCGCCACTCGCCAGTGACGACATCGTGACTTACGACGACGGTACAAAAGCGACTCAGGCGCAAATGGCCAAGGACGTATCCGCATTCCTGACATGGACTGCGGAACCAAAAATGGAAAACCGCAAAAGCGCAGGCTGGGCAGCGTTAGGCTTTTTGTTGATCTTCACGGTTCTGGCATTCCTGTCGTATAAGAGCATCTGGGCCGACAAGAAGCATTGATTTGTTTGCCGATTTCGACGGAAAGGGCCGCGTATTGCGGCCCTTTTCTTTTGCACAGC
>JANLRW010000217.1:0-7737 GCA_031361925.1 Sphingomonadales bacterium | reverse complement strand
TCGCGCGGTTACCGTCAGGATATTCCGCGATGAACAACACATCGTAGAATCCGGTTTCGCGCTCTTCCTTGGTCGGCCCTTCGCCGGGTTTGGGGTCATCGGCGCCGCCCATCATCGGGGTCGACGCGACATGCTTGGCGATTGCCTCTCCCTGATCGCCGGGGCCGGTCAGCATCATTTCGTCATAGACGAAATCCGCGCCATATTGCTGGTCGAGTAAAAAGTTGGTGCGATGGACATTTTTGGTGTTGATCGGTGCCATGACGAAATTGGTCGCCCAGCTCCCGAGGCTTTCGTCATATTCGGGTTTGTTGCCGGGCGGCTGTGGTGGGCCGGCAAAGTCGCCTGCCAGTGAAAATGGGTTTGTGAGATAACCAATGACCGCAGGGTCTTTTGCTGCGGCCGCCATCGTGGCTTTCAAACTGGCTGCTGTGCCGCCGGAGAAGGTGCCTTTCATGGCACGAACGCGTCCCTTTATGCGCGGTGCGGGCGCACCAAATTTTTCGACGCAATGTTTTTGCAGCATCAGCACCCCCAAATCGAAGGGAATGGAATCGAAGCCAGCCGAAAAAACAATGCGCGCACCAGAGGCCTTTGCGGCATCGTCATGCAGGTCAATCTGTTGGCGCATCCACGCCGGTTCTCCGCACAGGTCGGTGTAATCGGTGCCATTGGCTACGCATGCTGAGACCAGCTCGTTGCCATATAGCTGATAAGGTCCGACCGTGGTGAGCACAATCTTCGTCCGCTGGCACATCGCGTCGCGAGAGGCCGAATCTGCGGCATCGGCAACAACCAGCGGCGTATCGGCGGGCGCGCCGATCAGGTCACGCACTTCCTCCAGTTTGGCCAAGCTCCGCCCGGCCATCGCCCACTTCGGCGCTCCTTTGCGGCTGGTCAGATATTCGGCGACGAGACGCCCGGTGTACCCTGTTGCACCAAAGACAATGATATCGAATTCGCGTGGCCCAGCCATTCATTCTCTCCCTGATTCTGTCTTTCGACTGATGCGCGGGTGGGGAACGAATGTCAAAAGTACTGATGCCAGTTTAGCCCGCGCCGACGCCGGGATGCACGATCGGTTCGCGCGCGGCTTCTGCGCGGCGACGCGCACGATAATGATCGAGGCTCCAGTTTTTGCCCTCATAGGCGAACAGGCACAGGAAGCCGCCCGCAATCGCGACATTTTTCATCGCCATCGCTGCCTGCATCGCGTCGGCGGTTTCGCTGTGGAACAATAACGCCGTCAATAGGCAAAATGCCGCGAAGACCAGCGACATGACGCGTGTGAAGATTCCCAACGCGATCATTATCCCACCGATCAACTCCAACAATATCGCGGGCAGGGCGAGGCTTGTCGGAAAACTGACGCTCGCGAGCGCACTGCTTGTCGCCGACGGGTCTGCCAACTTTAAGGCGCCTGATATGATGAAGATCAATGACAGCATGATGCGGCCGATGAACGCGAACAACCCTGAAAACATCAATCCTCTCCTCAATCCCTGCCGCGTCAACACATGTCAGTGGCTTGGGGTTCCATCGGCGGCAATCTAAAGCTTCGGCAAAGTCACCCCGCGCTGGCCCATATATTTGCCCGCGCGGTCGGCATAGCTCGTCTCGCAGGGCTGTTCGCCTTTCAGGAACAGGAACTGACACGCGCCTTCGTTGGCGTATATTTTTGCCGGCAGCGGCGTGGTGTTGGAGAACTCTAGCGTGACATGGCCCTCCCAGCCCGGCTCAAGCGGCGTCACATTGACGATAATCCCGCAGCGCGCATAGGTGCTCTTGCCAAGACAGATGACAAGTACATCGCGCGGTACACGAAAATATTCGACGGTGCGGGCGAGCGCGAAGCTGTTGGGCGGGATGATGCAGACGTCGGTCTTGCGGTCGACAAAGCTGTTGGGGTCAAAATCCTTGGGATCGACCACGCTCGAATTGACATTGGTGAAAATCTTGAATTCGTCGGAGACGCGGGCATCATAGCCGTAGGACGACAGGCCATAGCTGATGCAACCGTCGCGGCGTTGCGCCTCGACAAAGGGTTCGATCATGTTGTGGGTCTGCGCTTGTTCGCGGATCCAGATGTCGGAGAGAATGGACATATTTTCCCTTTATGTAAAGCTGGCCGGGCCGAAGCTGTGCGGCAACAATTCGGACAATATATGGGTATCGTAGCCGTTAGCTCTCGCACAGTAAATTGGCAGGTCGCGTTCGGTCAGGTCGGCGACTTCCTTGATTATCTGCCTGCACCGGCCGCACGGGGTGATAGCATCGACGCCAGCCGCAACTTTGCCAGCGGGGCCGCCTGCGACCGCGATTGCGACAATCTGTTTCAATTGTCCGTCGCTATTGGCTTTGGCGACGGCCACGGTTTCGGCGCATAATGACATGCCATAGCTGGCGTTTTCGAAATTGGCTCCGGTAACGATGGTGCCGTCTTCTAGCAGTAGCGCCGCACCGACATGGAAATTTGAATAAGGTGCGTAGGCATTGCCTGCCGCAACAATCGCGGCCTTGACCAGCGCGTCGGTCATTTACGCACCACTGCCCAGCGCACCGGCCCATCGACACCGCCGATGTGGCGCGCACTATTAGCGGTCCACATCACCCACGGCCGGGCTGAATAATCGGGCAAGAACCAGTTGCCCTCCAGCCATACCGTGCGGTCGATAGCGCTGCTCACCTTATATTCCTCCTCAAAGTCCTTGGTGAGTAGCAGGATAGCAGGGGTGCCGCTATGCGCCTCGATCTGTCCCAAGAATGTCGCCAGTTCTGACAAGATCAACGCACGATTGGGATGACTGGTGCAGGTCTTAGAAAAGTCTAACTGCACGGCCGGTGGCAGCGCCGCTTTGTTCCGCGGCACCGTGGTGATAAACAACGTCGCCTGATCGGATGCAAGACGGCAGATGTCGAAATGGTGCAGTGCGCCGTAGCGGATGCCTGCTTGCTGAACACCCTCCAGATTGGCCTGAAATTCGGTGTCGCGCCCGCGTGCGCCTTCGACAGCAGTGATATAAGCAAAATCGACGCCGGTCGCGCCGAGCTCGGACCAACGCGGTTTGCCGTTCGCCTCGCTGACGACGATTCCCTGCACCGCATATTCATAGCGCGACGGAGCCCACCCGGTCGCATAGCTCCACACCACGTAAATGCCGAGCACCACCGCCAGCGCAATTGCACCCACGCGAAAATATCGGCTTTTACCCCCAGCCATGCGACCCAAATCCTCCCCGAATCAGAAAAACGCCCCGCGCTTCTTTAGCCCTTGATATGTAGCACGCAAATCAGCGTGAACAGCCGCCGTGCCGTTGCAAAGTCGGTTTCGACCTTGCCCTCCAGACGCTCTATCAACAGCTCCGCCGCCTCGTTATGGACACCGCGCCGCGCCATGTCGATGGTTTCGATCTCGGCAGCGCTCGCTTTGCGGATCGCCTGATAATAGGAATCGCAAATTGCAAAATAGTCTTTAACGATCCGGCGAAACCGTCCAAGCCCAAGGATTAGGGTCTCGAACGGAGTGTCATCATTTCGGCGGATGTCCAAAATGAGGCGGCCCTCCTCGACGCTGATTTTCAAATGATACGGCCCGGCATAGCCATCGCCGAAATCGCGCAGCGGTTTGAAAACATTATCTTCGATCAAATCGAAAATCGCCACACGCCGTTCCTGCTCGATATCAGCATTACGCCGAAGGATCGTTGCCTCGTCGAGTTCGACTTTGATGATGCGCTGGTCGGGCATGATCTTGTGTTAGCTGGCAATATTTTTTGGGCAAGCCTTGGGCGGCTTTTTGTCCACAGTCCTGTCCCCCATTCTATTTTTCGGAAGGCTTGCGTGCGCAGTCATGCTAAAGGATATGGCGGCATGGCCGAACCAATCAGACTAGCAGCTGCCAATGAAGCAGAGCCGCAGCGCCTGCCGCGCAATATCGAGGCGGAGGCCGCGTTTTTGGGGGCGATTCTGATCGATAATCGAATCATCGAGGACGTTTCGATCAAGCTTCAGCCCGACCATTTTTTCGAGCCGCTGCATGGACGGGTCTATGAACAGATTTTACGCCTGATCGACCGCAATATGCTGGTCACGCCGGTTACATTAAAGCCGTTTTTCGAGGCCGACGAATCGATGCGCGAACTGGGCGGGCCTGGTTATCTGGTGAAGCTGACGGCAGATGGTGCAGGCCTGATCGGCGCGCGCGACTTTGCGCAGCAGATTTATGACTTGGCGTTGCTGCGCGAACTGGTGACGGTCGGCCGGACGCTCGTTGATAATGCGCTGGACACCAGCGAAAGCGTTGATCCCAAGGGCCAGATCGAAGCCGCTGAAAGCGCTCTGTACAAGGTCGCCGAGGGCGAGGGCGAAACCGGCTCGATGAAGAGCTTTTTGCAGGCATCGACCGAAGCGATCAAGAATGTCGAAAAGGCGCTCCAATCGGGCGGGCATTTGTCGGGGGTCACGACGGGGCTCGATAGCATAAACTCGAAATGCGGCGGCCTGCATAATAGCGACCTTGTTATTTTAGCTGGCCGTCCGGGCATGGGCAAGACCTCGCTTGCCACCAACATCGCCTTTAATGCGGCGCGGCGCTGGATCCGCGACCGCGAGGACGGCATCGAGGAGGCCAAGGGCGCAGGCGCGCGCGTTGCATTCTTCAGCCTTGAAATGTCAGCCGACCAACTGGCGACGCGTATCTTGGCCGAGCAATCTGGCATCAGTTCCGAGCTGCTACGCATGGGTAAAATTTCGCGCGACGATTTCCGCGAACTGTCACGCGCCAGCCGCGAATTGCAGGAATTGCCGCTCTATATCGACGATACCCCGGCGCTGACTATTGCCGCACTGCGGACGCGCGCAAGACGGTTGCAGCGGAGGCACGGGATTGGCCTGATCGTGGTTGATTACCTCCAGCTTCTACAGGGGTCGAGCCGCGCTAACGACAACCGTGTGAATGAAATTTCCGAAATCAGCCGCGGGTTGAAGACGCTGGCGAAGGAATTGAACCTGCCAGTTATCGCACTTTCGCAGCTGAGCCGTGCGGTTGAACAACGCGAAGATAAGCGGCCGCAACTCTCTGACCTGCGCGAATCGGGTTCAATTGAGCAGGACGCTGATATGGTATGGTTTGTGTACCGCGAAGATTATTACGAAGCGTCGAAACAGCCCGATCCGTCCAACGAAACTGCCTACACCGCATGGCGCGAAAAGATGGAGCAGATCCACGGGATTTCCGAACTGATCGTCGCCAAGCAGCGGCACGGCTCAACGGGTAAAGTGCGGATGAAGTTCGAGGCGAAGATTACCCGGTTCAGCGACCTGGCCGACGATGCCTATGCCGATACCGGATATGATTAACTCGAGTGGGCAGGTATTTAGATTGACGTCGCCCCCGCGCAGGCAGACGCCCATCACGTCTCCCGATTTATCTGATGTTTTTTACAATTGATAAGCGAGATAGGCCTCCGCCTGCGCTGGGGCGATGGGTAATTATTTGAATTTGGCGCTCAAGATGTAATTCAACGCCATATTGCTGCTTAAATGCAGTCCTTTTAGCGGCGAGAACGCAATACCGGTCATCTCGACCACCTCAAGCCTCGCCGCTTCAAGCAAAGCTATCAATTCCTCGGGTGTTAAAAACTGATCCCAATGATGCGTGCCGCGCGGAACTTGGCCGAGCCGCTCCGCCGCCTCGACAAGAAATAGCCGCGATGCCACCGTGCGGTTAGGTGTGGATAGCAGCATGAGGCCATTGGGCTTCAAATGCCGCGCCAGCTCGGCAATAAACGCGGCTGGTTCCGTTACATGCTCGATAACCTCCATCGAAGTCACTACGTCGAACTTACCCAATAGCTGCTCGGCAATTTCACCTGCGCGATAGTCAATCGCCAACGCCGATTGCGCCGCATGCGCCTTCGCCGCCTCGATATTTTGAGGCGCTGCATCAATGCCAGTGACAACAGCCCCCATCCGCGCCAACGGTTCGCACAACAGCCCCGCACCGCACCCGACATCTAGCGCGGTCCTCCCCGCCAGCGGGTGTCTCGCCTTTCCATCGCCGCCGGAATGTGCATCGACCGCCGAACGGATAAAACCGAGCCGTACTGGATTGAGCTTGTGCAGCATCGCGCTCGAACCTTTGTGGTCCCACCACTCCGCCGCGAGCGCGCCGAAATGCGCAGCTTCGGCGGCGTTTATGGTATTCAATCTTTGGTCAGCTGCTGGCACGGAATACTACCCTAAACATGAAATACGTACCCGCCGCGTCTTGGCCATTTGCCAGCACTGGTTTTACCTTTGTAACCGCGATACGTTCGGCAATGACATATAATAGCCGAGCATAGCGGCTTTGCAACTGCGCCGGCTCGACCGTCATGTTGCCGCAAAAAACAGAATAATCGGTCATAATCTGGCACTTGAAATTCAGCACGGCGTTTTCGCGGGATTCGAGCGGCGCAAAAGGCTGAAGAAACGCCCCGCCAATGCGCTGCGACTGAAACTCTTGGATTCCCGTTTTGAGCGCATCCAGTTGGGCAAGCTGCCAGTCGAAATTTCTGGGAGGAAGCACCGCGACAGGTTCGGTGGCAATGTGGGCGGCGCGCGGGCGATAATCATCTTCGTCCGTTACGATCTTCATGCGACCTTGCTTTTGAATGAATCGTGCATAGCTGTCCTGAATGCTCGATTGTGTCGGCGCAATTTCTGTATTGGCATGGCATTGCCTGAGACGGCCCTCAACCAAATCGACATCGCAGATATAATGAGACGAACCTGCCTTGGGCACTGGCTGGCTCCATTGCGGTGCCATGACCTGCGCATATCCCGCCGCTAACGTATAGTCCGAAAGTATATCTTTAAGTCCTATTGGCACCACTACAGCAGCAGGGCGCTGCCAGTCGTCACCATATTTGGCAGACGTCTTGAAAGTAATGGACGCCAAGCATTTGCTGGTCGCGCGGGCGTTTGCACCATAGCTTGCCAGCAACTGGACCATTTCGCCGTCGAACAGGCGATAGCTCCGCCAGCCAATGACATCCGCAGCCCCATTGCCTGGGTACGCGGGCAATTTGATTCTGAATAAAGATATTTTGTTGTCGGTTTTTACTGTCTTGGATGGTGATACGGCTTCAGGCAAAGCGTAGCTGTAATTCGCCACGAATGGGTAGAAATACTCGAAACCTTTGGACAACTGATCCACATTTCCGAAAGGCAGTGGAGAGTTATCGCTCCATGCGACCGGGTTGGAACCCAAAGCGGAGTCAAGGTCGACAGCAAGTTGTTTAATTTGGGTTTCACAGGAATTGAACCCATCGGCTTGAATTTGCGTAGATGCGGTCAGATTGGCCGACGGGTAGCCGGTCCGTTCATAAACCAGGTCGAATTCGCGCCCTAGCCAACTTAACCCCCCATAGGAATATTGCGCACGGGTGTATAAGACGGCGTAATCATAAAAGCTTCTATTCAGCCATTTACGGGCGGGATCAACTGCCCGCATTTCGGCAAAAGTCATATCGGCATGATATGGCCCCATTTGCGGTGATTCGGCAGACGCGGCGTAAGGGGTTGCTACGGATAATGACGCAATCACCCAATATTTTAGACCAGCAGCGACGCTTGCCCGCGCACTTGTTTTTATCATATCCTGTCCCTATCGGGGTGCCGGATTGTAATATAGCGACGTTGTAAGGTTTTCATGGCCCGCATAGTAATGAAATTTGGCGGCACGTCTATGGCCGG
>JANLRW010000050.1:0-5043 GCA_031361925.1 Sphingomonadales bacterium | reverse complement strand
GCGTATCATCAACGAGCCGACCGCAGCGGCGCTCGCTTACGGCCTCGACAAGAACGACGGCAAGACGATTGCGGTCTATGACCTTGGCGGCGGGACATTCGATATATCGATCCTCGAAGTCGGTGACGGCGTGTTCGAAGTCAAATCGACCAATGGCGATACATTCCTCGGCGGTGAAGATTTCGACAGCGTGCTCGTCGAGCATTTGGCAGCCGATTTCAACAAGGCCGAAGGCATTGACCTGACCAAGGACAAGCTGGCGCTACAGCGTTTGAAGGAAGCGGCTGAAAAGGCGAAGATCGAACTGTCGTCGACGCAGACGACCGAAGTCAACCTGCCGTTCATTACCGCTGACCAAAATGGTCCGAAGCATCTGGTGAAGACGATTACGCGTGCCGACCTCGAGAAGTTGGTGGATGACCTCATCAAGCGCACGTTGGAGCCTTGCAAGAAGGCTCTGGCTGATGCTGGCCTCAAGGCCGACGCGATCGACGAAGTCGTGATGGTCGGCGGCATGACTCGCATGCCCAAGGTGCGCGACGTCGTAAAAAGCTTTTTTGGTAAGGAACCGCACACTGGCGTGAATCCTGACGAGGTGGTCGCAATGGGTGCCGCCATTCAGGCGGGCGTGTTGCAGGGCGACGTTAAAGACGTATTGTTGCTCGACGTGACACCATTGTCGTTGGGCATCGAAACTTTGGGTGGCGTATTCACCCGGATGATTGATCGTAACACGACGATTCCAACCAAGAAGTCACAGGTCTACTCGACTGCCGACGACAACCAGAATGCCGTGACCATCCGCGTGTTCCAAGGTGAACGCGAAATGGCGATGGACAACAAGTTGCTCGGCAATTTCGACCTTGTCGGGATTCCGCCGGCACCGCGCGGTGTGCCGCAGATCGAAGTGACCTTCGACATCGACGCCAACGGTTTGGTGAGTGTGACCGCCAAGGACAAAGGCACCGGCAAAGAACAGCAGATCAAGATCCAGGCCTCTGGCGGCCTGTCCGATGCCGACATCGACCAGATGGTCCGCGATGCCGAAGCCTTTGCCGAGGAAGACAAGAAGCGGCGTGAAGCAGCCGAAGCGAAGAACAACGCCGAAAGCCTTGTGCATACGACCGAGAAGCAGCTTCAGGAGCATGGCGACAAAATCGACGATGCTTTGAAGGGTGAAATCGAGGCGGCAATTGCCGACACGAAAACCGCTATCGAAGGTGGCGAGCCCGAAGCGATGAAGGATAAGGCAACTGCCTTGGCGCAAGTCGCGATGAAGCTCGGCGAAGCGATCTACAAGGAAGAGCAGGCTTCAGGCGCATCGGCGGACGCGGCTTCGGAAGAAGCACCGGTCGACGAAAATGTTGTCGATGCCGAATTTTCAGAAGTCGAAGACGACAAGAAAGACTGATGTTGAAAGTTTCTGGCCGTCGCTCACCGAAACGCAGCGACGGTCGGGATACCGGATACCGGAGGGTTAGTCGGCCATGAGTCTTGACATTGATTATTATGAACTGCTCGAGGTCGAGCGCACAGCAGATGAAAAGACGCTGAAGTCCTCGTATCGCCGGATTGCGATGGAATGCCATCCCGACCGCAATCCCGGATGCGATAAATCAGAAGCAAAGTTTAAGGCAATTAGCGAAGCCTATGATATCCTGAAAGACCCGCAAAAACGGGCAGCCTACGACCGGTATGGCAAGGCGGCGTTTGAAAATGGCGGTATGGGTGGCGGCGCGCAAGGCGGCGCTGGATTTGGCGATTTCTCAGACATCTTCGAAAGCTTTTTCGGCGAAGGCTTTGGCGGCGGGCGGCAGCGCGGCCCAGCGCGCGGCGCTGATTTGCGTTTCGATCTCGAAATCTCGCTCGACGAAGCGTTCCACGGCAAATCGGCTGATATAACCATCGACGTTGCCTCAACCTGCGGCACTTGCGAAGGCAGCGGCGCGACACCGGGTTCGGGCAAACGGCGTTGCAACCTGTGCGCTGGCCACGGCAAAGTGCGCGCGCAACAGGGCTTTTTCGTCGTCGAAAGGACGTGCCCGACCTGCCATGGTCGCGGCGAGGTTATCGAAGATCCCTGCAAGTCATGCGGGGGCGAAGGCCGTGTCGATGAACGCAAGACAATCTCGGTCAACGTGCCACCCGGCGTTGACGAAGGCACGCGAATTCGCGTTGCGGGCAAGGGCGAGGCTGGCCCCAATGGAGCCGCTGCTGGCGATCTCTATATCTTCATCCATGTGGCGCGCCACAAAATGTTCGAACGCGACGGTACGACATTGTTCTGCCGCGCGCCAATCAGTTTTACCACCGCTGCGCTTGGCGGCGAAATTCGTATCCCTGGCCTCGATGGTGCAGAGCATATCATTGTTGTTCCAGAGGGCATCCAGTCGGGCAAGCAACTGCGTCAGCGCGGGGCGGGGATGCCAGTGCTGCAGGGGCGCGGGCGAGGTGATATGGTGATCCAGATCGACGTCGAGACGCCGTCGAAATTGTCATCGCGGCAAAAGGAATTGTTACGCGAATTCCGCGAGACCGAAACCGGCGAAGAATGTCCGCAATCGACGGGCTTTTTCGATAAGCTGAAGGGCATTTGGGACGGTATCGCAGACTGATTCGACGCCCGGTATCTTTCATGATAAAAGAAAGACTTGGGAGAGACTCGGGTGAGCGAAAGCGGCTTTCACAAACGCGACATATTAAAGGCTGCATTGTTGGCTTCGCTGGGCGCACCGGTTTTCGCCCAAGACCAGCGGCTATTTGGTGTCAAGATACCCAAAGAATTGATGCAGTTTATTCCGGCTAAGCCGCTCAACATCGCGATGACGGTCGAGGGGATTATTCGGCTGGAAAACGATGCGGATAAAAAAGGTCTGGCCGATTCCCCCTTGCAGCGAAACAAGGGCGAGCGCGTTCTGGCCACCGAGGGCTCGCTTTACCAGCTGGTCCTCCCTCGCCTGGTAGCGCTCATCGACCGCAGCGAGCAGTTCGACCTGGGCATTGCTGACGAGGCCGGTTCGTTGCTCGCTGATCTGCACGCGTCGCAACATGAGTTACCCGAAGCGCTTTTGACTTTGCCATTCGATTTATCGATGCAGCCATCTGGGTCACCCTTGGCATTCGGTATGGCCGCGCTGGCCCAGGCGCCTGTTGTCCCGATTCCGTTGCCCGACATAATGGGCACTAAAGACGTTATTGATGAACCCGATGACGATACGCCGCTGAGCAAGGCAAAAAGTTTCGCGGTGCTAAAACCCGAATATGCCCGGCTGTTCAATTCGGCGATTATTCGTCCGGAACATAAGGAGCGGACCGACTGGCACCGCGATATGATGCAGAAATCCAAGCCGCGCTATCAATCTGTCTCGAACGATACCGGTGTACCGTGGTATTTCATCGCGGTCTGCCACGCGCTGGAATCAAGCTTCAATTTCCGTGCGCATCTGCATAATGGCGACTTCCCATTGTCAGCCCGCACACGTCAGGTGCCCGCCGGACGACCGAGCAAATGGCTGCCACCGTCTGATTGGGAATCGAGCGCGCGTGATGCGCTAAGATTGCTGGGATTCGCCGGACAGCAAGACTGGTCGCTCGAACGCACACTCTACCGGCTCGAAGCCTATAATGGCTTTGGCTATCGCCCTTATGGCGTGGCCAGCCCCTATTTGTGGAGTTTCTCCAACCATTATACCAGCGGCAAATATATTGCCGACCGCAAATGGAGCGCGACCGCAAAGTCGCAGCAGTGCGGTTCTGCGGTAATGCTCAAACTCCTAACCGACGCGGGCGAGATCGAATGGCAGGCAGCCTGAATTGCGCTGGTATTGGGGGCGATTACTGATAGTGTGACAGCCAATAAAATTCAGGAGAGCCCTCATGAAATCCGCCTTGTCAGCAGTCACCCTATCGCTTTGCCTTGCTGGTCCTGCCGCAGCCCAAGATATGTCGAAGGTCGAAATTAAAGCGGAGCAACTCGCGCCCGGCGTCGCGGTGCTGTTCGGCGCAGGCGGGAATATTGGCGTGTCTTATGGCGAAGACGGGACGGTTTTAGTCGATGATCAATTCGCCCCGCTCACCCCGAAAATCCAGGCGGCGGTGGCGGCGCTCGGTGCGCAGCCGGTCAAGTTCCTCATCAACACCCATTGGCATTTCGACCATAGCGGCGGCAATGAAAATCTCGGCAAGGCAGGCGCAATCATCATGGCGCATGACAATGTCCGCATTCGCATGGCAGCCGGGGCGACCGTCGCCGGCAATGCCGTGCCGCCCGCTGCAAAAGCTGCTTTACCGGTAATCACTTATGCTGACGGCGTGAAACTGCATCTGAATGGTGAGGAAGTCCGCGTCATCCATGTCGCGGCTGCCCATACCGACGGCGATTCAATCATCCACTGGACCAAATCAAACGTTATCCACATGGGCGATACGTTCATGCGGCAAATCAGCTTCCCCTTTGTCGATGTCGGCAGCGGCGGCGATGTTCGGGGATTTGTAGCGGCGGCGGACAAGGTTCTGGCCATTGCCAACGATCAGACCAAAATCATCCCCGGGCACGGCGCGATGGCGACCAAGGCAGACCTGCAAAACCACCGCAATATGATCGCCACGGTCATCGCCAAGGTCGAAGCAGGGATTAAAGCAGGCCAGACGCTCGATCAGATCAAGGCTTCCAATCCGACCGATGGCTTTGGGGTGAATCCCACAGGCTTCATCAGCGCTGACCGCTTTGTCGAGACAGTTTACAGCCAGCTCAAGTGACGCCGATCGCGTCGATTTCCAAGCGAAGACTGTCGATCAACGCTTTGACATGCTTCAATCGCGGCTCCTCCTTATCGAGGATTGCGTGGAAGGCGAGGCGTTTGTAGCGCAGGCGGTCGTCACTTGCCATTTCGTGACCGGCTGGCAGCGATGACGCGAGAATATCGACCAAGCGGTCCACCCCGTGCAAGCGACCCCACAGATAGTCGTTCTCGCGGTAGGCGCGGCTAAAAAAGGCGCCAAAATTGTTGAACTCGATGCCTTTCAGCGTCGCCGCTGCGCCAC
>JANLRW010000193.1:0-1680 GCA_031361925.1 Sphingomonadales bacterium | reverse complement strand
TGATACGATCAGCGCGATTCCGACAGCATTGCTGCTCGATTCGGTGGCAACGCGGCTTGATCCGGCGGTGATCGGCACGAAGTCGCTTGCCCTGAACTTCGTGTTTTCCGACCGCGCCGAAAAAGCGAAAATCTCGGTCGGCAACGCAGTAATGATCAGCGAAATGGGTGTCGGCCACGCCACCCCCGCCGCAACCGTCACCGCCCCGCGCCAGCTGTTCCTCGCGATGCTGTTCCTCAAAATGCCACTCGCGCAGCTCGAAGCAGCAGGCCTGAAAATCGAAGGCGAGCGCGCAGAAGTCGAAGCCCTGCAAGCCGCACTCGACCCTATGCCGGGGCCGTTCAATATTGTGGAGCCTTGATTTGGCGAGATTGATTAAATCAACGCAAATAGTATAGTCGCATCGTGCCTGAATATACGCTGATCACTTATGAAGAACTGGTGGCTGATTCCGACGCCATTTTGGCGCGCGCTGAGGCAGGTGAGCATTTCGACATATCTGTAAATGGCGTTGTAACAGTGGAAATTGTGCCGATCACAAGCAGCGCAAAGGAACGTCGTTCCGGGTTACTACATTCGCCCTGATGTTATTTGACGGAACTTAAGCAGCCCGAATTCCGTCGTGCACAGAGTAAATAGCTGGCCTATAACGTGCGGGTGGAACCGGATCGCCGCGTTCGGCAGACACTTCAAGCCAAAGCTGCATAGCGACGGCGATTTCCTTTGCAGCCTCTTCCGCCGTCGCTCCATGCGCGCTGCAATATTTGAGATCGGGAACATCCGCGATCCAGCAATCGTCCTCATTGGACCAAAATATGTTGATATGATAATGCGGCGTCATTCGTCGGTCATGTCCAATCCGTAGCTGTCGATCATATCAAGCAATTGCCGAACTTGGTAGGGTTTTGAATCCTTACCGTTAGGTTGCAAGTTAAGATTGCCCGGCACGTCCGGATGCTGGAAAATAGGATGGCTCCCGCCAACGCGCTTAAGTACGAAGCCGAATGCTTCTGCTACCCGACATAAATCCTTGAATGTCGGGCGGGAGCCGAGACGGATTTGGGCGTAAAGTTTTGCAATACGGGTCATTGGTCCAGATATCCTTTGGAACAAATAGGAACCAAATGACTATGCGATGCTGTAGATAACTGTGACAAGGGTTGTGGAAAAAATATTGGGGGACACCATTGTGGACAACTGGTGCGAGCGGCTATGTCAAACCCCCTCCAACAACCACTCATCCTTTATCCGCTTCTGCCAAAACGCCGGAGCCAGCTGGTGGACGTTATTCCCCTCGCTATCTACCGCCACCGTCACCGGAAAATCCTGCACCTCGAACTCGTAGATTGCTTCCATGCCCAGGTCTTCGAAGCCGACCACCTTGCTGCCCTTGATCGCGCGTGCAACGAGATACGCCGCGCCGCCGACGGCCATCAGGTATGCGCTTTTGTACTAAGCGATCGCCTGCGTCGCCGCCGGTCCGCGTTCCGCCTTGCCGACGCATGCGAGCAATCCCTGTTCGAGCATCATGTCCATGAACTGGTCCATTCGGGTTGCAGTTGTTGGTCCGGCGGGGCCGACGACTTCTTCGCCCACAGGATCGACGGGGCCGACATAATAGATGATCCGGCCTGCAAAGCTGACTGGCAATTCCTCGCCCTTGGCCAGCATATCGGCGAT
>JANLRW010000374.1:0-2980 GCA_031361925.1 Sphingomonadales bacterium | reverse complement strand
GGTGGTGATCCGTTCGACAGCTTCGGCCGTAACTTCTTCTTCGGCATCAACGCTGATTTCTAATAGTCATCGTCACGTGAGTAAAAGAAGGGCGCCTCTCGGGGCGCCCTTTTTCGTTGGTGGTTTATGGGTTGGTTAGCGCCATATCCGTTCCGAACGCTGGCCTAAAGACGTAATCAGTTCATATTGCGACAGGCCGGACTGAGCGGCGAGGATAGGCAGATCATACGGCAGCTTCACCCAATCACCTTCGGCGAGCAACGGATATGCCGACGCGTTGATTATGATGAGGTCCATCGAAATACGACCAATCACCGGAAGCGCAACATCGCCAATATACACCATACCGCTGCCGCCAAAACTGCGCATATATCCGTCAGCATAGCCCAAAGCGGCGGTCGCCAGCATAGTGGGTTCTTGACAAATATACGTGGCACCATAGCCTACGGTTTCCCCGGCCTTCACCTGCCTCACCTGCAATATCCGGGAGGCTACATGCAGGACTGGCGAAATGCCGTCCGCCATTTCGGCACGTTCGATCCCGCCGTAAAGTCCGATGCCCGGCCTGGTAAGATCGAAATGATAGTTGGTGCCCAGCATAATGCCCGCGCTGTTTGCAAAGCTGCGGCGAAGCGCGGGAATTTCCAACGCAAAGTGATTAAACAAAGCAAGCTGACGGCTATTTTGGTCACAATCCTGATCTGCCGAAGCCAGATGCGACATCAGTATGTCGAGATCGATTCCGTCAAATAATTCGGCCGAAACCTGGTCCGGTCCAATGCCAAGCCGGTTGATGCCGGTGTCCAGCATGACGTGGCATTTGCCGCCTCCCGCTGCCTTCCACATCGCGATTTGCCCCGGCGTATTCAGCACCGGGATAGCACCCAGTTGGCGAATTAGCGGGATATCGACTGCGTCGATGCCATTCAGCACCGAAATCCATTCCGGTGGCACCAGATCGGCAATTGCTGCAGCCTCTGCCCAATGCGCCACAAAGAAGTCTCGACAACCGGCATCGCGCAATCGCGTCACTACCTCGCGCGCGCCGAGGCCGTAGCCGTTGGCCTTTACCGCTGCACCGCAGGCCGCGCTTCCTTGAGCTTGCAAAAACCGCCAGTTCGCAACAAGCGCTTCGCCATCAAGATGCAGACGGAGCGGCGGAACGAAGTCAGTCATCGTCGCCTTTTGCCTTCACAACCCGGTGTGTCAATCCAGCTTGGTCTTGCCCGATGTCTCGGGGAGCCAGATCAGCGCAACGACGAACGCCATTGCGGTCACCCCAACGGTATACCAAAGGCCCGAAAATGGCTGCCCAGTCTGGGCTACAATATATTGCGAGATATAGGGCAGAAATCCGCCGAAATAGCCCGCACCGATATGATAGGGGATCGACATCGAAGTATAGCGGATTTTGGCCGGAAACATCTCGACCAAGATCGCGGCCACCTGCCCGTATGTCATGCCCGACAGCGCAACCATCAGAAACACCGCAAGGATGATTTTCCATGGGCTTCGCTGTGCGGGATCGGACTTGTCGGGATAGCCTGCCTTTTCCAATGCCGCGATATAGGCCTTTTCATCGAACCCCTGCAGCGTTGCATCGCCAACCTTTAACGACACCGCCTCGCCCGGCTGCTTGCTATACGCAATACCGCGCTTCGTGAGAAAGTTGAGCGCCTTTGCACATTCGCTCTCGTGCACGCGGTTGAGCGCGTTGAAGTCGCATTCGGGCATTGCCAGCGTCACCGGATTGCTAACTGTCGCCTTGGCGAGCGCGGGATTAGCGGCATCGGCCATCATCCAGAATATCGGGAACACCCCGACAATGGCGAGCGCGTATCCAAGCAACAGCAACCGTTTGCGCCCCCATTTGTCCGACAGCCACCCACAGGCGACATAGGTTGGTGCCGCCAATGCCGCGCCAACCGCCATATACAGCAAGGCATCTTCTTCGGGGACGCGGGCCGTGCCGGTTAGGAAATACAGCGTGCCGAACTGAGAGGTGTAATAGATAACGGTCAGGCCAGCCGCGACGCCGAACAAGGCGACGAAGATACGGCCGACATTGCCGGGATATTTGAAGCTGTCGACAAACGGGTTTTTCGATGTTGTTCCGGCTTCCTTCATGGCCTTGAAGACCGGGCTTTCAGATAATTTAAGCCGCATATACAGCGATACCGCGAGCAGCAGGATGGAGGTTAGGAACGGCACACGCCAACCCCATGCCTCAAACTCTTCGGTGCTCATCGAATGGCGGGTGATAAGGACGACGATGACGGCCAGCAGAAACCCGCCAGCGACCGAGGCCTGAATCCAGCTGGTATATTGGCCGCGTTTGCCGTCGGGCGCGTGTTCGGCCACGTAAATTGCTGCACCGCCATATTCTCCGCCGAGCGCAAGGCCCTGCAGGCAGCGCATAAGTAACAGCAAACCTGCGGCCCATACCCCTGCAGTTTCAAATGTTGGCAGCAAGCCGATGGCGGCGGTCGCCACACCCATAAGCGTTATCGTCACCAAAAACGTATATTTGCGGCCGATCTTGTCGCCGAAATAGCCGAACAATATCGCGCCAAAAGGCCGAACGCCAAAGCCAGCGCCAAATATCGCCAGCGATGCCAGCGTCGCCGCCGTAGGGTTATCGGCGGGGAAAAACAGCTTGCCGATTAATGCGGCCAGAATGCCGTATACAAAGAAATCATACCATTCGAACACGGTTCCAAGCGACGATGCGGTAATGACCAATCGGTCGCGCTGCGGATTAAGCGTGACTTCGGTATCGGCGGCACTGGCCATATTCTTCCCCTCGAAACTCCTAAGAACGGTCTTATAGCCAATGCCGCTATGTTCAAGGCGCTAATTCAGCGTGGCGAGCTCCCACAATGTCCACCCGCTCAGCAGAGCAAGTGTCAGCCATGTAATGATCACTCCGATGCTGCGGGGCAAAGGCGGTTTGTCGCTCATCGGTGCATATAGCCCGATG
>JANLRW010000318.1:0-8798 GCA_031361925.1 Sphingomonadales bacterium | reverse complement strand
CGGCTTTGCACTAACGCCGCGCGACATTGCGTTATTTGATCGCGGTTTCCTACAGCTAGACCAAGATGCTGCAAAAGCAGAGGTGCGCCGCTGGGCTTATGAACGCGGGCAATATCTGATGTTTCCACATATTGGCAAATCCAGCGCATGATAGTGGGCGCGCCTCTTGCCCAGCCCATTCAAGGCGGCGTGGGCAGCGATGGCCGTTTGGTGTTCGCCGACGACGCGCTGCGCCGGTTGCATAGCCGCGCGGGCGGGGTCGAGGGTGGGATGCTGGCGATACCGGGCTTGGCAGCTCTGGCTGCGCTGACGCATCAACTCAAAATGCGGCTTTCGCGTGCGGTAAAAGTCGCCGATGCCGAGGAAGATTTGGAATTATGGGTTGAGGCCGCGCTCGACGGCGATGTTGCAAGGCTGTCCATCCTCAGTTGGCGGGCATCTCCACCGCGCAAATTGCATCCTGACCCGGGCGTCCAAGACGAGTATTTTGATGCGCTGCCTGGCCAGTCGGTATTGTATTTTGATTCCGGACTGCGATTGATTAGCGCAAATGGTGACGTGGCAGATCTCATTGACCGAACCGATTTCGGGAAATTAGCCGAGGATGTTTTTACTAAAATTGTAGATGACCGACTGCAGGCGGGGGCAATCGTCGATGCGATGCTGGCGAGACGTGCATTTGAACCGATGACGGCAAACAGCAGAAATGCCGACATAGCTATTACTGGCGGACCAATCCTGTCAAAGGGAGGCACATTTACAGGATATCGGTGTGGTCTGAAATTTACCCCGCCGTCCGCTGCTGTCAAACCGGTCTCAGCGTCGCCCGGCATATTGTTCGGTCGCCAACTAGCCCCGGTGTTGCGCCAACCGCTTGGACGGATCATCGCTAATGCCGAGACTATTGGTAGCGAACTCAATGGTCCGATCCGTGAAAACTATGCACTTTATGCCAAGGATATCGCCAGTGCGGCCCGCCATCTGGTGGCGCTGGTTGATGACCTTGGTGATTTGGAGGCGGTGGAGCGCACCGATTTCGTTACGGCAAAGGACAAAATCGAATTAGGGGATGTAGCACGCCGCGTCGCGGGGTTGTTGGCGCTGAAGGCCGCAGATCATAGCATCCGAATCGTAACACCGACTGACGCACAAACGGTGCCTGCTGTGGCGGAATTTCGGCGGGTGTTGCAGATATTGCTCAATCTGGTGAACAATGCAGTCAGATATTCTCCTGATGGAACCGAGATATTTATCGACACTGCGATTGTCGGTGATGATTCGCTTCTGATGGTTAGCGATCAAGGGTCTGGTATCACCCCCGAAGACCGCGAGCGTGTATTTGAGAAATTCGAACGGCTCGGTCGTTCTGGCGACGGCGGCAGCGGCCTTGGCTTGTACATCTCACGCCGTTTAGCGCGTGCTATGGGCGGTGAACTGACTGTCGAAGATGCGGCAAGCGGGGGCGCAAAGTTTACGCTCCGCCTGCCGTCCCGATGAAATTAGCGAGTGCTGATCGGTGTATAGTCACGCTGTTTAGGACCGGTATATAGCTGACGTGGTCGGCCAATTTTCTGAGCTGGATCCGAAATCATCTCGTTCCACTGTGCCACCCAACCAACGGTGCGTGACAATGCAAACAGCACCGTAAACATCTCGGTCGGGAAGCCAATCGCCGAAAGAATGATACCAGAATAGAAATCGACATTCGGGAATAGCTTTTTCTCGATGAAATATGGGTCGTTGAGCGCCATGTCCTCGAGTTGCATCGCGACATCGAAAATTGGATCGTTAATCTTCAATTCGCTCAATACTTCGCGAACGGTTTTTTGCATGACCGTCGCGCGCGGATCAAAGTTTTTATAAACGCGGTGGCCAAAGCCCATCAGACGAAAAGGATCATTCTTATCCTTTGCCCGATCAATATAATGCGGAATTTTGTCAGGCGTGCCGATCTCACGAAGCATGTTAAGCGCCGCTTCATTGGCGCCTCCGTGCGCCGGACCCCAAAGGCAGGCGATCCCTGCGGCCATACACGCAAAGGGGTTGGCGCCCGATGATCCAGCTAGCCTTACGGTCGATGTCGACGCGTTCTGCTCATGATCGGCATGGAGGATGAAAATGCGGTCGAGTGCCTTTTCTACCACCGGATTGACGACATAATCCTCAGCAGGCACGCCGAACATCATCTTCAGGAAGTTGCCGGTATAGGACAAGCGGTTGTCGGGATAGACGAACGGCTGCCCGACCGAATATTTATACGCCATCGCCGCGATTGTCGGCATTTTGGCGATCAGCCGGTGGCTGGAAATAACACGGTGCGTCGGGTCGCTGATATCGGTGGAGTCGTGGTAAAACGCACTGAGTGCTCCGACCACGCCGCACATAATCGCCATCGGATGTGCGTCGCGTCGAAAACCACGATAGAAAGTCGCTAACTGCTCGTGGAGCATTGTGTGACGGGAGATCGTATAGCTGAATTCGGCCAGTTGCGCGGCCGATGGCAATTCACCGTTGAGCAAGAGATACGACACCTCCATGAAGCTCGACTCTTCGGACAGTTGCTCAATCGAATAGCCTCGGTGGAGCAACACACCTTGATCGCCGTCGATAAAGCTGATCGCGGATTCGCACGATGCGGTAGAAGTAAAGCCAGGATCAAAGGTGAAATGGTCAGCGTTGCCATAAAGCTTGCGGATATCCAGCACATCGGGTCCAGCGCTGCCCTTCATTATCGGCAATTCGTAGCTTTCTGCTCCGATTGTAAGCGTCGCATTGCCGTCGGCCATTTTTCAAGCTCCATCGTCTGAGGCCCGGTGCGCGGGCTGGCCCTTAAAAGAACCGGTTATACTTTCACAAAAGCAAGCCAAATTCGCCAGATGCGATTGCTTTAGCCGCCTAAAGTGCCACTGTGTCCTGAGGAAAGAACGGGCTTAATTCTTGGAATGCCCATGCTGGCAAAACATGCAATCGTCAAGGCAAACTATGCTGGCCAAATTTCCCGATATAATCTGTCCGCACGGTTGTGCTAGCAGTATGTAGTGACGGGGAATTTCAACAGTTTGCGATATCATCCGCAAACAGCGGTGGGGCCGCCGCGCGTTCTGCTGGAAGCGATCGAACTCGGGATAGAACGCGAAAAAGACAATCTGCCGTTATGGATTCCTGTCGGCGTCGGCATAGGCATCGCAATCTGGCAGGCTTTTGGCGACGGAGCGGCAGGGCCGGTCGTTTTATTCTGTACGGCTTTATTTTTCTTCGGGCTTAGCGTTGGTAGCGGACGACGGGTTTCGGCTCTGTTCAAGGCTGCGGCGGTTACGTTAGTGGTCGGCTTCGGGGTGATTGCGCTGAAATCGGCGCTAGTCGCCTCGCCTGTTCTCGCAAAGATTTGGGTCGGTGAATTTTATGGCCGGATTGACAAGGTTGAGATGCTGTCTGCTCGTGACGTCATTCGTTTGCAGTTAGATACAGGTGGGCATCAGTCGCTACCGCTTAATGTCAGGGTCAATTTGAAGCCTGAGCAGTATCGTGAGAGCTTTCAACCCGGTGCCATCATTCGTGTCCGCGCCCGACTAATGCCGCCCGCCGGACCGGCGTTGCCTGGTGGATATGATTTTGCGCGACGGGCATGGTTTCAGCAAATCGGCGCAACTGGATCAGCTTTGGGGGATGTGACTTTGCATGAACTCTCGCCTTATGTTCCCGTGTTCAGTGCCGGAAGAGCGCGGCTCACAAGTCATATTTTGGAAAGTATGCCGCACGGTAGCGGCGCAATCGGTGCGGCGCTGGTAACTGGTGATCAAGGCCATATCAGCGAACCGGACGCACAAGCGATGCGCGACAGCGGTCTGGCGCATTTGCTTTCGATCAGCGGGCTGCACGTGACTGCAGTCGTCGGATTCATTTTCCTTGCGGTCAGCCGAAGCTTGGCGCTGTGGCCTTGGCTGGCGTTGCGGGTTCGGGTACCGCTGATCGCCGCGTCGGCAGCAGCACTGGGTGCGCTGGCGTACACATTGCTTGCAGGTGCCGAGGTGCCGACGGTACGGTCGTGCATCGCCGCTTTGCTGGTGCTTGCGGCATTGGCATTAGGACGCGACGCGCTTACCCTTCGCCTGGTTGCCTTTGGCGCGTTGGTCGTATTATTGTTCTGGCCAGACGCTATGGCGGGGCCCAGTTTTCAGCTAAGTTTTGCAGCGGTCGCGACGATTGTTATTCTGCATGACTTTTCATGGATGAAGCGGCTGACGGAGCGGCGTGAGGAAGGTTGGGCGATGCGGATGGGCCGGGCTATCGGTTCGTTGATTGTGACCGGGATCGCAATTGAACTCATACTCGCCCCGATTGCGCTTTATCATTTTCATAAAACTGGTCTTTACGGCGCGGTTGCCAATGTTGTTGCCATACCGCTGACCACGTTTTTCATCATGCCGCTTGAGGCATTTGCGTTGCTGTTTGATACCTTGGGGCTTGGCGCGCCGTTTTGGTGGCTGGCGGGGCAGGGCGTGGGTATCATTCTGGCTATTGCCCACCATGTTAGCACTCTGCCCGGTGCGGTGTCGATGCTACCGTCAATGCCCGATTGGGCGTTCGGTGCGATAATTTCAGGGGCGTTGATTATTGGCCTCATTCGATCATCCGCGCGATTATGGGGTTTGCTGCCATTTATTATCGGGCTGATTGCAATGATTTCGGCTCCGCGTCCCGACCTGTTGGTAACCGGAGACGGCAAGCATATGGCATTGGTCAGCGCAGACGGGGGAGTTGCGTTGTTACGCAGCGGTGCGGGTGATTATGTCCGCGATATGTTGCTCGAAAATGCGGGAACAAATAGCGAGCCTATACCAATAGAGGAGTGGCCCGGTGTTGAATGCTCCCCTGATATCTGCATTTTGAATATCAAACGCAGCGACAGAACATGGCGGGTGCTGGCAACGCGAACCCGATATCAGGTGCCATCGATGGAAATGGCAGCAGCATGTAAGCGGGTCGATATCGTTGTCAGCGACCGCTGGTTGCCGTGGAGCTGCCGCCCACGCTGGATCAAGGCCGACCGTAACATGCTCGAGCAAGGCGGCGGTCTGGCTTTCTACCTCACGGACGAAAAGCTTATCAGCGTCAATGGAACCAACGCTCACATGCCTTGGGTCAAGGCCGCCCAAGACGCGCAGAGACAGGCGGAGCTTGCTCAGTGATAGCGGCGAAGCAAACCAGCTAACTTGCCCTGTACCTCGACCTCATGTGAGGCGTAATATTGCGGCTCATGGCTGCTGTTGGCGGGGTCCAGCCGGATCTGCTGACCTTCGCGGCGCAGATATTTCAGCGTCGCTTCCTCGCCGCGCACCAGTGCGACCACGATTTCACCATCGCGCGCGGTGTTGGCTTTTTTGATCAGCGCGTAATCGCCATCGAGAATGCCCGCTTCACACATCGAATCGCCCGAAACCTCGAGCGCATAATGTTCGCCCGCGCCGAGCAACGCCATCGGCACCGACAGCGAATTCTGCCCTTCAAGCGCCTCTATCGGAACGCCAGCGGCGATCCTGCCATGCAGCGGGATTTCCAGCACGTCATTCGCGGCCACCGGCAAATTGACCTGCGCCTTGCTGCTGGCAATCGCAGGTGTGAGCTTCACGATATTGGTATCGCGCGTTGTGCCGCCCTCGGGCATCCTCACCACTTCGAGCGCACGCGCTCGGTTCGCAAGGCGGCGGATAAAGCCGCGTTCTTCCAATGCTTCAATCAAGCGATGCACGCCGGACTTGCTTTTCAAATCGAGCGCTTCCTTCATTTCCTCGAACGACGGCGAGATGCCGCTGCCTTCGAGCCGATGATGGATGAAGAGCAGCAATTCATGTTGTTTGGCGGTGAGCATCATTTCGTTCCCATTGGATTGAACATGAATGGAACGATTAGAGAACAGGCGGGATCAAGTCAAGAACAATCGAACATCTTGTGGTTGGGCGGTCAAACGATGCGGAGATATTGCGCTTTCGATCCAGCCAAACGAGCCGAGGCGTGCGCAGAGTTTATGAGCAAGGCATTGGCTCTGGATAGGGGGGCGAGCATTCCGCTGTCCTGCCGGTTAAATACTGTAATTATGTCATTTTCTACCCTTGCGCGGAGGTAGTCGGTGCGCTGACCGCCCGTCGGTAGATCAGCAGCGAGAAGTGCCGTCAACACTTCGGGCAGCGGCGATTTGCTGCCAGCGAGTTGGCGCACCAACGGAAGCAGGAAAAGGAAGGCCGTGACAAAGGCAGACGATGGATTTCCGGGCAAGCCGAGCACAACCGCGTCGCCGAGTCGTCCAGCCATCACCGGCTTTCCGGGGCGCATCGCAACTTTCCAGAAGTCGATTTCCGCGCCGACATTGCGTAAGGCTTGTTGCACCAGGTCATGGTCGCCGACCGATGCGCCGCCGCTGGTAACAATGACGTCCGAGCCAGCGCAGGCATGGAAGATGGCCTCCAGATCGGCCAGATTATCGGCAACAATGCCTTTGTCTTCGGCGTCACAGGGCAATCCGTTCAGCATCGCGGCCAGCATGACGCTATTCGACGACGGGATATGGGCGGCGTCACACGGCTCGCCGGGAGGCAATAATTCATCGCCCGAACCGATGATGCTTATTTTCGGTCGCCTGCCGACGGCTAGCGTTCCATAGCCCGCCATGACTGCCGCCGCGATTGTCCCGGCGTTGAGGCGCGTTCCAGCCCCCAGCAAGCGGTCGCCTTCCGAAAAATCCCCGCCCTTGCGCCGGATATGCGCGCCGAAGGCGGGTGGGCCTTCGCCGCTGAGCATTAGCGTGTCGCCCTCACGACGTGCTTCTTCCTGAATCAAGATGCTGTCTGCGCCATCGGGCACATGCGCGCCGGTGAATATCCGCACTGCTTGTCCCGCGCCAAAACATCGCGCAAATGGCCGTCCCGCAGCGCTTTCGCCGATGACGCGCCACGGCCCGGGCATGTAGGCAAAGCGGATCGCATAGCCGTCCATTGCCGACAGGTCTGCTGCAGGCTGCGTGCGCTTTGCGACGATATCCTCTGCCAGATAATGCCCCACTCCGGCGGCCACCGGCATCACAATTGCGGGCAGCGGAGGCACCAGCGCCAGTAAACGAGCCTGCGCTTCCTCAACGCCAATCATGCTTGCCAGTCGCCCGATTTGCCGCCGCTTTTTGATAGCAGCCTTATGCCCGAAATCACCATGCCCTTGTCGAGCGCCTTCGCCATATCGTAGATGGTAAGCAACGCCACCGAAGCGGCCGTCATTGCCTCCATCTCGACGCCGGTCTGGCCAGTCAGGCGGACGAGCGCGGTAACGCAGATGGCGTCATCCTCAAATGCGAAATCGACCGACACTTTGGATAGCATCAGCGGGTGGCAGAGCGGGATCAGCTCGCTCGTCTTCTTTGCCGCCATGATGCCCGCGATGCGCGCAGTGGCGAGGACATCGCCCTTCTTCGCCGAGCCTTCGCGGATCGCGACCAGCGCTTCGGCGAACATCGTGATACGCCCTTCGGCCACTGCCTCGCGCATCGTGTCAGCCTTGGCCGAAACATCCACCATATGCGCCGCTCCGCTTTCGTCGAGATGGGTGAGTTTGGTTATCGCCTTTCTCCGCCAATTTGGTGTGTCGAAAGCGACGAAGTATACGCCCTATATAAAAACAAAAGAGAAAACGGCTGTCCGATATGGGGTATCGCGGATTTCATAAGCCGATCATTGGATGAGGAGTGGGAGTGCATCGCTAACCTATATGGTTATTCGCGATATGTGTCAAGGCAAACGGCTCAGGACTGAGCCAACAACGCCCGCGTCGCCGCCTCGATATCATCCTGCCGCATTAGGCTTTCGCCCACGAGAAACGTCCGCACGCCAGAAGTCGCCATACGCTCGCAGTCGGCACGGGTCGAAATCCCGCTTTCGCACACCAGCAACACTTGCGGCGGCACCATCGCTGCAAGCCGCTCGGTATTGGCCAGATCGACTTCGAACGTCTTGAGATTGCGGTTGTTGACGCCGATCAGCTTCGATTTGAGATGGCTGAGCGCGCGCTCCATCTCGGCCTCGTCATGCACCTCGACCAATACACCTAGCCCCTCAGCAAGCGCCTCATCCTCGATTTCCACCATCGCCGCATCGTCAAGCGCCGCGACGATAATCAAAATCGCGTCCGCCCCCATCGCCCGTGCTTCGGCACATTGCCACGGATCGACCATGAAATCCTTGCGGATGACGGGCAGGTCGCACGCCGCGCGCGCGGCGACCAGATAATCCTCATCGCCCTGAAAGTAGGGCGCATCGGTCAACACCGACAAACAGGCCGCCCCGCCCGCCTGATAGGCACGGGCATGGGCCGCAGCGTCGAAATCGGCGCGGATCAGGCCTTTGGAAGGGCTTGCCTTCTTGATCTCGGCAATCAGGGCAAATTCAGTTTTGGCCTTAGCCCGCAAAGCCGCCTCAAAACCCCGCACAGCGGAAGGCGTCGGCCAATGCGCCAGCCCCAACGGCTTGCGCGCAGTGACTTCGATACGTTTGGTGGCGCAGATTTCGGCGAGTTTGTCGGTCATCGGTATGGACTTAATTGCACTCAAATCTCATCCCCAACCGCTGGCGGCTCATTCCGGGCATTTTTCAGAAACGGGATCATATCCTCCGGACGTGCTTTTCCCGCGCGGCGTTTCAGTAAGTCAGCTGCTTTGGTCATTTAATTTATCCTATGAGAGCTTTATCTTGATGCCAGCCTGACGCAGCACCGTGTTTGCCAGATGGCGCGAGGGTATATTTCCATCGACGACAAAA
>JANLRW010000300.1:0-2871 GCA_031361925.1 Sphingomonadales bacterium | reverse complement strand
GTTACCCATAAGCGTGTTTGTAACAGAAATCGGAGCGCCGTTGCCATCTTGAAACCCTGCGGCGTTGTAGCGATAAAAGGCGTTGGAATATGAAGGAGAAGATGGCCCACGGCCACTCCCAAAAATGTAGGTATTATTTTTTTCGGTGGCACTACCGCCGGGATATGGATCAGCGCCGATAACGGCAAAATTCATCATTTGCCGTTGCAAAATGTGGTTCGTTCCAGTCGGAACCGATGACGTGACGTTCGTCCCGGTTTGATATTTAACGACGCCGAGTGTGTCGGATGCGCCCAATTGCTTGCGTGTAAAGGCATATCCATTTGCGGTTGCCATGTCGCCGCATACCATTTTAGAGTCCTGTGTCCGAAAAAAACCATTTGTCACTCCATTTGGAGCGCCGCTTGCTGTATTTGCCGTGAAACCGGCATATGCTGGTGGCTGAACCGCCATGAGGATCGCGTTTGCAAGAACAAGTCTCGACGCCATAATTTTTGTAAACATTTGCATTCTCCTGCTGGAAGTAATGCAACCCGATGGCAGTTTTCCGCTCTCGCTATTTTTTATACCAGCGACAGCAACAAAACACCCCGCCAGATGGGGGGTAAAATGGGGGGGAAACGCGTTGACGGGTGTTGAAACGACTGTAGTATCAAATACATCCGCAGATATCGGGGGGCTCGCGCGTGCAAGGTGGTGTTACATCTGTTGATGACACTGCGCATGTGTTGATTTTCAACCCGTGGGTCACCTTGCTGGGGCAGGCGGCTTATGCCGTGATCACCGCGCTGATCTATTTTCTTTACCGGCCGCTGGTTCCTGCCGATATCATGCAGCTATGGCTGATTGTTGCGCTTACCGTGCTCGCGTTCGTGATTTGCCTTAATTTGGGATATGTCATCCGCCGTCCCGACAGCCGCGAACTGTTGCGGGTATGGCGCGCCATCGACAAAAGGGTTCCGATGCTGTTTGACTTGATCGCGGCGCTGTCGATCTGGTTGTTGTTTCCCAAAGGCGGCGCCGACCTTCAATTGATCTCGGTCGCGTTTTGCGTTGGCTATGTGCCATTGCAGATGATTTCTGATCCGGAAAATACTTTCGGCAACCGGTTCAGTATCTTTGCAGTGTTGGGGTCTTACGCGGCGTGGTCGCTGTTCAACGGCAGTTCGACCCAGCAAATTTTAGCAGTATTGATGATCATTTATGGAGCAGTACTTTACTTAGCGGCGGACGCGTTCCGGACCGTCGTAGTGGCAGCGGTTGCGCGGCGCGAAGAGAGCGAACGGTCGGCGGTTGCGTTGCGCCAAGCGGTGAGCGAAGTGGCGGCAGAGCGCGATGCCAAAACCCGGTTTATCGCCTCGGCCTCGCACGATCTGGGGCAACCGTTGCAGGCCGCCAACTTGTTTGCCGGACATCTGGCGGGTGCAGCCACCGATGCCGAGCGGACAGCGGCAACTGGCGGCGTGATGCGGGCGGTCGCTGATGCGCAGCGGCTGGTTGGCGATATGCTCAGCCATTTGCGGCTGGAGGCCGATGCGGTGTCGCCGCGCGTTTCGGCCTTTGCGCTCGGCCCAGCGCTGGCCGCTTTGGCCGCGCAATATGGTCCGGCGGCGCAGCTTCGGAAGATTAACATCCGTATGCTGCCTTCATCGCGTCAGGTGATTGCCGACGCCGCATTGTTCGACCGCGCCATCGGCAATTTGCTGGCCAACGCCCTTGCCCATTCGGGCGGGACGCGGATATTGGTTGGCGCGCGCTCTGCAATTCCGGGCATGTTGACCATCTGGGTGATCGACGACGGAACGGGCATACAGCCGGATGACCGGGCGCATATCTTTGACGATTATTTCCAAAGCAGCAGCACGCGCGACCATGTGCGGGGCGGCTTTGGCTTGGGCCTGTCGTCCGTCAAGCGTATCGCAAAGCTGCTCGGCGGGGACGCTGGCTTGGACGAACGCTGGCAACGCGGTGCCGCATTTTACGTCAATGTCCCCGAGGTGGCGCGCGCATGAAATCTTGCCTGATCTGCGACGACCATGCAATCTTGCGCGAGGCGATGGCTGCGACGATAGCGAAGGGCTGGCCCGATGCCATCGTTCGCCAGGCAGAAGATTACCCATCGGCATGGGACGCAGCCGCCACGCCATTCGATCTGTGCATCAGCGACCTTGCAATGCCGGGCAGCGCGCCGGTGGACGGCATCGCCCGCCTGCGGTCGTTGCAGCCTGATATGCCGCTCATCATCCTGACTGGCTCACACGATGACACAATGATGATGCAATTGCTCGATATGGGCGTTGACGGTTTTGTCCCGAAATCGTCATCTGGCCCGGTGATTGAAGCGGCGATACATCTCGTACTGGCGGGCGGCAGATATTTGCCGCCGCGGATCATGGAATTGTCGGGCAAAACGGCAGTAGCCGACCAACCCGTCGAACTCATCCGCCTGACCCGCCAACAACAGCGCGTTTTGAGCGGATTAGTGGCGGGACTTTCGAACAAGGAAATCGCGCTTGATCTGGGCGTGGCCCCGTCAACGGTGAAGTTTCATGTGGATAGCCTGTTTGAACGGTTGGATGCGCGCAATAGAGTGGAAGCGATCACCAAAGCGCAGGCTTTGGGATTAAAGTAACATCGGAAACATGCTGAATGCGGGCGTTCAACGAACGCGACCGCGATATGTCGCCGATTTGCATGCGATGGGGATCGACTAAATCAACCACCCCGCATCGTTCAGCGCCTTGTAAAACGACCGGCTAACCGGGGCTTCCAATGGCTCGGCCAACGTCAAGGTTGCGCGGCCTTCGCTTTTGGACACGCTGCGCACGGCATCTTTTGCGACCCACCAGCTGCGATGCGTTTGCGCGCCAG
>JANLRW010000186.1:0-4466 GCA_031361925.1 Sphingomonadales bacterium | reverse complement strand
CCAGGCGAGAATACCATGACATAGTTCAGCCCGAAATTGTCCCATTTGACGGTGCGCAGCGAGGCAATTTTGGCAGGGACTTCAACACCCAGCAGGCTGATAGTCAGGCTGTCACCAACACCGACGCCGAGCGTTGCCGCGACTTCAGTTTCGAGGCTAACGAGCGCCGGTCCTTTGTAATCGGCCGGCCACCATTTACCGGCGACGACTTCGCTGCCTTTGGGAAGCTGCGCGCTATAGGTCAGGCCGCGGTCGCCGTTCAGCACCCAAGCACCTTCGGGGAGTTCTTTGAGTTGATCTACCCGCTGCCCGCCATATTCGATGATGGTGCCGCGTAAGGCAGGGATAATGTTGATGACCGCCTTGGGGTCGGCTTCCTTTACCATTTGAGTAAACTTCGCTGCGCCATCGCGCGGCACGTCGAGCACGAAAAAGCTCGGCGCGCGTTCCGGGACGCTATTTTTAATCTCATTGTTGATGCTCGTCTGGATCGCTGCGAGCGTCACGAACAAGGTTAGGCCAAGCCCCAATGCTACCACCAAAGCCTGCGTCTGCGCACCGGGGCGATGGAGATTGGCTAGCGCCAGCCGGGGAAGCGGTGCCTTTGGGCGAGGCAGGCGGATGGCGATAAAGCGGAGCAGGAAGGCGATGCCGGTCAAGAGCAGCAAAAGCCCGAACGCGGCACCGATAAAGGCCAGCGAAAACAGCGGCTCGCGCGCGGTCACAACCGCGAGCGCAACGATGGCGGCGATGGACGCCACGACCCAAATCGTGCTGCGTCGGTCAATACGCGCGTCGCCCTCGACGATTGCACGAAACAGTCCGGCAGCGGGAACTGTGCGCGCGCGGGCAAGCGGCGGAAGCGCAAAGGCAAGCGCGATTAGTAGTCCGTAAATTGCGCTAACGGCCAAAGGTATTGGGTGAAGCGTGAAACCGGGGGCGACGGGGAGGATATCGCCTGCGACCCAGCCGATTGCCATCGGCATGACGCTGCCAACGGCAAGGCCGACGGCGATGGCGACCAGCGCCACCGCCAGTATTTGTAGCGTATAGATGCGGAAAATAGTGCCACTGTCCGCGCCGGTGACTTTCAGCGTCGCGATACTGGCGCGTTTGCTGGCGAGGTAGCTGCCGACGCCATTGCCAACGCCGATCCCTGCGATAACCAGCGCGGCGAGACCAACTAAAGTCAGAAACTGCCCCATCCGTTCGATAAACCGCCGCGTTCCCGGCGCGCCATTGGAGCGGTCGGTGATTTCCCAACCGGCCGACGGAAATTGCGCTTCGAGCGCTTTGGCGACTGCCGCCGCGTCTTGGTTAGGGCGCAATTTAATTCGGTATTTTGCCTCATACATACTGCCCGGCTGGATAAGTGCGGTGTCGGGCAATGAGGCCATGTTGATGATTGCTACCGGCCCGAGCGTGAAGCCTTCGCCCAACCGGTCTGGTTCTTGCGCGATGATACCCGCAACTTTGAAAGTCGCTTCGCCAAAGCGGACAGTGCCGCCATCATTGATGTCGAGCCGCTCGGATAATGTAGGGCCGATGTAGATTTCGCCTTTGGCAGGTGCCTTGGCCGTCTGCCCGTCCTGCAAAGTAAGCGTGCCGTAATGCGGGTAGACCCCATCAATGGCTTTGAGTTCGGCAAGCAGGCTATCTTTACCTATTGCCATTGCGCGCAGGCGCACGGTTTGCGAAACTGCACCGGCCTTTTGGAGTGCCCTAAGCTCCTCACGAGTTGCCTCGCGCTGGGCAATGCCGATTTCAACGTCGCCGCCCAATATCGTCTGCCCACGCCGGGATAGTTCGTCCGAAATGCCGGCCGTAAGGCTGCCGATAGCAGCTAGGGTCGCGACGCCGAGAAACAGGCAGATCGCAAGGAGCCGTAATCCCCTGATCCGCGCCGAGAGGTCGCGGCGGGATATGCGCCAGATCGCGGCGAGGGGGAGGCTCAAGCCACACTCTCCACCACTTGGCCGTCGTGCATCGCGATCACGCGGTCGCATTTGCGGGCGAGGTCGGGGTCGTGGGTGATGATCAGCAGCGTAGCCCCCAAGGCGGCGCGGCGTTCGAACAGCAGGTCGATGATCGAGGTCCCGGTCGAACCGTCGAGGTTGCCGGTTGGCTCGTCAGCAAAAATGATCTTTGGTGCAGCGGCCATTGCGCGTGCAATCGCTACGCGCTGTTGCTCGCCGCCCGAAAGCTGCGAGGGATAATGCGTCATCCGGTGACCCAGGCCGACCGCTTCAAGCTCTGCCGCAGCGCGCCCGAACGGATCGTCGATACCAGCCAGTTCCATCGGAATCGCAACATTTTCAAGCGCGGTCATCGTCGGCAGCAAGTGAAACGCCTGCAAAACAATACCGATCCGACCGCGCCGCGCGCGTGCCAGTTCGTCTTCATCAAGCTTGGTGAAATCTAGGCCATCGACCAGCACCGTGCCACCGCTTGCTTGCTCCAACCCCGCCAGCACCGCCATCAGCGACGACTTGCCCGACCCCGATGGCCCTAGCAACGCGACGCTGCTGTCATAAGGCACCTCAAGGTCCACCCCGCGCAAAATCGATACCTCGGCGTCGTTCGAACCGAGGCTTAGGGTGACATTTGCCGCGCGGATTGCCATATCCGCTTGAGAGTTGACCGGAGCGTGCAAGGAAGAAATCCCTATGAGAAGTTTTTGGCTATATGGGGCGCTGTTGCTCGCAATCCAAGGGCTGATGGCGTGCGGGAGTAATCCGGTAGCGCAGGAGGAGCCGAAAACCGAAACCAAGGCGGCGGCAGCCCAATATGACAAGCTCGTCGTGGCCTTTGGCGACAGCCTTTATGCCGGATATCGGCTAGCGCCGAACGAGGGCCTCGCACCGCAGTTGCAGGCAGCACTGAAGGCCGATGGCATTAATGCCCGAGTCCACAACGCTGGAGTGTCGGGTGACACTACGGCGGCGGGCAAGACGCGGCTGGCGTTCGTGCTCGATAATCTGGAGCGCAAGCCGGACCTAGTGGTCCTCGGGCTAGGCGGCAACGACATGCTGCGCGGGATTAAGCCCGAGCAGACGCGGGCGAACATGGCGGAGATGCTGGCCGAACTCAAGAAGCGGCAAATTCCAGCTGTGCTCACCGGCATGTTGACTGCGCCCAATATGGGTGCTGATTATGGTAATGCTTTCAATGCGATATTTCCGGATTTGGCCAAGCAATATGACGCGCCACTCTATCCCTTTTTCCTTGATGGCGTGGTAACCGATAGCACGCTTATGCTGCCCGACGGCATCCATCCTAACGCAAAAGGCGTGTCGCGTGTCGTCGAAGGATTATCGCCGCTAATCGAAGCTGCGTTGAAGGATCGGCGCGATACTGTATTAGAAAAATAACACAGCTGGGGACAGAAGTGCTTGAAATGGTCGGGCACTCGTTCCATCTGTTGAGTGAATGAAGGACAGAGGGAAGAAGCGATGTCGACCGAAACCGTTACCCAAACAGTCAGCGACCTGAAACTGACCCCCCCTGATCCGGTGCCCGTGGTAGCGCCCACGCAGGCGATGGGGTTAGTGCCGGTGACCGATGACCAGAAATCCAAGCTCGAAGAACGTGTCGAAGCCTATATCGCCGACCTAATCGCGCAGGATGTCAACAGCCCGGAATTTGGCAAACGCGTCGACCAGCTAACCAATATGGGCCGCAAGGAAATCATGGAAGCCGCTGGCCAATCCAACCGTTTTCTCGACAAGCCGATCCGCCGGATGGACGAAGGGTCCGGGGTCGGGGCGGATCTGGCCGAACTGCGGCGCACTGTTGAGGATCTGGACCCGTCGAAAAAAGGCAACCTGATGACAAAGGAGAAGCTCTTTGGCATCATACCTTGGGGCAACAAACTCCGTAATTATTTCGACAGCTATCAAAGTTCGCAAACACATATCAGTTCGATTTTGGGGCGTCTGGCGAACGGCAAGGACGAACTGCTGATGGACAATGCCGCGATTGACGTCGAGCGACAGAATCTATGGGCTGCGATGGGTCGGCTTGAGCAGATGATCGTAATGTCAAAGCAACTCGATGCAAAGCTTGAGGAAAAAGCTGCCGAACTCGAACTATCAGACCCTGCGAAATCGAAGGCGATCAAGGAAAGTGCGCTGTTTTATGTGCGCCAGCGCACGCAGGATTTGCTGACGCAAATGGCAGTGACGGTGCAGGGCTATCTCGCGCTCGATCTGGTGAAGAAGAACAATGTCGAACTGGTTAAGGGCGTCGACCGTGCTTCGACCACCACGGTCGGTGCATTGCGGACAGCGGTTACGGTGGCGCAAGCAATGACTAACCAGAAATTGGTGCTCGACCAAGTCACTGCGCTCAACACCACCACCGCCAGCATCATCGACGCGACAGGTGCGTTGCTCAAAGACAACACCGCGCGCATCCATGAGCAGGCCGCTAATGCGACGATACCGCTCGAAACGCTGTCTCGCGCG
>JANLRW010000246.1:0-4046 GCA_031361925.1 Sphingomonadales bacterium | reverse complement strand
GTAATCAGACCGCCCAATATTACCGAACGGATGGTCAACTCACGCATAAAAATCTCCCCGATGCGTGACTGTGCATCAGGCAGAGACGATGTTCAAGCCAACGCGACGTTGCGCGGTGAGATTGCCGCGTCAGCGGTGTTTGTCATACACCGCTTTAACCCACCGCAAGACCGGCCTGTTCTCCCAAGCCGTGATTGTTGCGGCCAGTTGCCGTGGCAGGTGGAGCGCGGCGTAAGTTGGATGTTTCGCCGGGTTGACCAAAGGCGCAAGCAGGCTGGCCGCAGTCACATCGGCGCGGGTAAACCGGTCGCCTGTTAGATACGGCCTACTATCGGCAAGCAGCCCGTCGAGCCAGTCAAGCTCAGCTGCCAATTTGGCATAGGACCGAAGCCCCTGCGCTTCGCCCAAATCCATTCCTTTGATCATGAATGGCACGATCTTGGACCAGCCAAGCGTCACCGCTGCCTTTTGCATCAACGGCAAGTCACGCGAGAAAATCGGTCGGATGGATGCTGGATCGGACAGCAGTGCATCTGAATAATAATAGCGGCGCAAATGGACACCGGCGATATCGTCCAGCCGCTTTTCGATTGCGGCGACCTCGGCGGGATTATCGCCATTTAGGCTCGGTCTGTCTGCAATCCGGTGCTGTTCACCCCAATCAATAATTGCCGCTGAACCGCCCACCACGTGGCCACCTGTTTGCAGAAACGGCACTGAACCTGAACTGCCACCCAGCTTTCTGGCGATCCTGCGGTTCATGCCGGGCATCGTGGGTTTCAACCGATAGGACAGGCCAAAATGGTCAAGCGCCCAGCGTGCCTTTTCGCAATAATGCGATATCGCAAAGACATATAATATCGGTTCAGCGGTCATCGCCCCGTTATTGCCGCAAGCTTGCTTGTTTCAAAACGGAATTTATGAGTTCACGGCCTAAACAAAGATGGAGGGTGCTCCACCGCAGTTGTAGCTATCGATCTCATATATCCGGCGCGAGGCAACAATCGACAGCCTGCCGTCTGCATAGCTGCTCGTCCCCTCGCTTTGACCCTCGGCATCGGCGAAGCGCCAATCAACAACCAGCATGGGAACCCGCACCTCGCTGCCCTGATAACCAGCCAAGACGATGTCACCCAATTTGGGGCGGAAGCGGCGATGGACGATTTTTGCCGTTGTCTCATCCAAAATTGCGCTGCCGCTGGATTGAATGACCTCAAGAGCAGAAAATTTCCCGTCCGGACCGAAATGTGCGGCGATTGTAACGGCGCCGGTTTCTTCGTTGCGCATGGCGCGGGGCGGATAATCGGCGGCAGTAATCAGATGCGCCATTCTGGCAGCAGCAAACGGGTTACTGACGGACTGAGGCCAATCAGAAAGCGAGAGCCAGACCCGCCCGTCCTTGGGTTTTTCTATTGTTGGCCACTGGGCCAAAGTCGGGGGCGACATTTTTTGCCTTATCTGAACACCCTTTTCGTGGAGCGCTGCATCGCCACTTTGAATATAGCCCTCGGCAATCTGAGCCCAGATCGCCGATGCCTTGCGCAATGCCGGATCGTGGTCGTCATTGCTGTACAGGCTGCTGATGGGAAGCAGCTTTTCGGCTTTGGCGAATTCGGTCGGGCCGAAGCGCGGGTCGGTGTAGAGCGATGCCGCAATGACGGTGCGCTGGAGCTGATGCTTCGACGTAAATGCTGCCAGTCGCACGGCGGCGTCGCGGTCAAAATACCGGCTTTGCGGGTCGGAAATGCTTGCAAAAACGGCATCGTCCCGGTCGCGTGAATTGCCGAATCTAGCCAGAGCAATTGACCAATGTTCGGGCTGTTCAACAAATGCTCTCGCCTGTTCCGGCGTCCAGTCCTTGGGCAGATAGGAACGATTGTCCGAAAATAGCCAGAGCAAACCGTAAACATAGGCCTGCTCCACCGGCGCGTGCTGTTCGGGCCAGGTAAAGGCATAGCGTTGCAAAAGCGACGGCGCGGACAATTTGCGCTCGGGCACCGAATAGAAGCTATCCAATATGCGGAAGGCGAATTTGTCATTTTCCCGGCAGCCATATTTGCCCTCATCAAACGCAACCACGTAATCGCGCAGTTGCCATTGATCGACCGCATCGGCTTTGACCTTAGCGAGGAATTTCTTTGGGTTGGACAGCGCCGTCCGGCACTTCTGCCACATATGGTTAGAGGTAACTTCTATCGGTGCCATAAACGTGCACGCGGCAGCGACCTCCGGCGTGATCGCCAGCGAGACAATCGTTGCGGATGCAGCAACTTTGGAAAAGAGCCCGCGTGCGGTCATTGCCTACGCAAGATGGCCCGAAAATTGTACTCAGGTCAAGCTATCGCCTTCTTCTCCAACCGGAATTTGTGGAGTAATGGCTCGGTATAGCCGTTTGGCTGCGCCATGCCTTCAAAGATCAGCGTACACCCTACTTTGCATCTTGCTCTACACGGCTACGAACCAGCGCTGCATCTGAACCGCTTCCAGCATGAGGGTCCACGCCCTTCGGAATTTCCCGCGACCAGCAAGGTTGCAATGTAACGATCATTTTCTCCACCCAACTGGCAAGCGGGGTATTTACGTTGCTCGACGCATGAAATTCTCCCGCCGATTGGCCGTTGTAGTTGCTTGAATCGACATCGAGCTGATAGACCCGACCATCGACATAGACATCGCCATATTCGACATCGTCTTCCTTATCGTCGGGGAGCATCGGTAAAATCGGTTTAGGGGAACCGATTTGGCGGACTTTCTTTAGCTCCGCCAACGCTTGGGGGCACCGATTACTGTCGGTCCATCGTATGCGCTTTGGTCCAGCCCAGCCGTTCCGGTCGGAAAAAGTCCCTTGGAACCAGACCGGCTGGTTTTTCCTGTCGATAGCGCCGCCATCTTCGGCAGCGCCGGCAAACATCCCGACGTGAACAACGATATGCTCGTCGTTTTTCCGCAATGTCGTGCTCGCCGAAAATTTCAGAAAGCCCGGATAGGTCTCAGCCAGCACGACGGTTGGCAGCGCGAGTAGTGTAGCCAATATCGCAAGTCGAGTGCCGGTGTTCATCATCATGTTTCCATTAGCGCATGATTTTATTGCAAATATGCCCAATCAAGTTTGGGAATGCAATGGCTTCAGAACGGTGGAACGAGTATTTAATTCGCCTTCTTCTCCAACCGGAATTTGTGGAGCAATGGCTCTGTATAGCCGTTTGGCTGCGCCATGCCTTCGAAGATAAGCGCGCGCGCCGCTTTAAACGCGATGCCATCAGGTGTGAGCTTTTCATAAAGCGGATCGCCTGCATTTTGCGCATCGACCTTCGTCGCCATCTTGGCGAGCGCCGCGTCAACCTGTGCTTCGGTGGCAATGCCGTGGAGCAGCCAGTTGGCGATATGCTGCGACGAGATGCGCAAGGTCGCGCGGTCTTCCATCAGGCCCACGTCGTGAATGTCGGGGACCTTCGAACAGCCGACGCCCTGGTCGATCCAGCGGACGACATAGCCGAGAATTCCCTGTGCGTTGTTTTCGAGTTCCTGCGTGACTTCTTCGTCGGACCAGTAATGGCCGATGGGGGCAACAGGAATGGTCAGCAGCGGGTCGAGTCCCGGCGTCGGTTCCTTTGCCAAATCCGCCTGCCGGGCGAATACATCAAAGGCGTGATAGTGCATCGCGTGCAGGGTGGCAGCCGTCGGCGATGGCACCCATGCGGTGTTCGCGCCTGCCTTGGGATGGCCGATTTTCTGCGCCATCATGTCGCGCATCATGTCGGGCGCGGCCCACATGCCCTTGCCGATCTGCGCCTTGCCCGACAGGCCACAGGCGAGGCCGATTTGGACATTGCGTGCTTCGTAAGCTTGAATCCATCTCGACGTTTTCATCTCGGCTTTGCGGATCATCGGGCCAGCGTGCATCGCGGTGTGCATTTCGTCGCCGGTACGATCAAGGAATCCGGTGTTGATGAAGACGATCCGGTCCTTCACCGCGTGGATGCAGGCGGCAAGGTTGGCGCTGGTGCGACGCTCTTCATCCATTACGCCAACTTTGATCGTATGGC
>JANLRW010000163.1:0-9507 GCA_031361925.1 Sphingomonadales bacterium | reverse complement strand
AGATCCATACCGAACAGATTGGCTTGCCCCCGGGCTTCATGCGCCTTTTTGATTACCCGTTCGGCGAGATCAATCCGCACATGCTCGTCACCAATCCGACGGTAACCGGCGTTGCGTGCGTCGGCGGGATGGGCGAATTTCCATTCCTTCAGGTGCACTGCACTTTCCGGCGGTAATTCCGGCATAGCGCGGTCGTCACGCGCCGCAAACAGCGCGGCGCGCCATTTCGCGGCAGCAGGCTTCAGCGCGGCATGATGATAGATATCGAGCGCACCGAAAACGATGCCCCCCTTTCGCGCAGCACCGCGTGCTTCCTTGGGCAGCGCCGCAATGGCCTCGCCCAGATATTGGCGGCCTGCAATCCCGCCGGCATCGGCTAGTTGCACCGCCAGCGCGCGCACGTTGCCGTCGACACCCGCTTCCTGTGCCAACGCCTGCAAGCCGACGATACCGCCCATCGCCTTGGCCAACTGCGCATCGACCCAAGCCTGCGCTCGCGTCGTTACTTCGCGCAGCGCGTCTCCTTCCAAACCGGCAACAGCCTTGGCGGGCGCGAACAGCGGCTGCATCAATGTCTTGCCTTTGATCAGACGGCCGAGCAGCTCACCCTTCCATAAAATCGCAGGTTTACCGTCACCATCGGGGCCTAGCGCAAATTCGCTATCGTCTGACATGCCCACATCCCTCGCCTTCTGTCTTAAATGCGCCGCCAGATGCCGCTGTGCCGCCGCCAACAATAATTTACGGTCACCCGCTTTTGCGCCGGGGTCAACCCGAAACGCGAAGCCGTCAAGCCTGCCAATATCTTCGCCGTCGACCATCACGCGGTTATCGTCGCCGATTTCGACTGGAATTAGGCCTACGTCACTGGCACCTTTGCGCAACAACATGGATGTGCGCTTATCGACAAAACGTTGGCGCAGCGCGTCGTGCAGCGCGTCGGACAATTTCTCCTCCAAGGCGCGCGCACGCTGCGCCATGACATGCGGCTCGGCCAGCCAGTCGGCACGGTGCGATATATATGTCCACGTCCTGACTGCCGCGATCCGCTGCGACAGCGTGGCGATATCGCCCTGTATGTTATCGAGTCGTGCCAGTTCGGTCGCGACATATTGGAACGGCAGAAAACCATCGCCTTGCACCAGATTGGGCCAAAGCGACGCGACAAAACGCGCGTGATGTTCCTCACCCATTTGTCGGAAATCAGGCAGGCTGGCGGCATCCCACAATCGAGCAACCCCGCGCGGGCCACGCAGCAACGCGGTGACCTCGGGGTTTTCGGCAAGACGCTTTAGCACTGCAAGGTCAACCGCCTTGGGTGCTGCAATCAGGCCTTTTCTGGTGGGCTTGATCTCCAGATCAGCGATCAGCGTTTCGATGGAGTCGAAACGCGGCTCGGCGTTGCGCCAATAGAGCCAGTCGAGCTTTGGAAAGTCGTGATTTTCAATCGCGGCGATTTCTTCGGGGGTGAACTCATAGCCCTCGCCTGCCAATGTTCCGAATGCGCCGTCGCGCTGGTGCCGCCCTGCCCGCCCCGCGATCTGCGCCATTTCGGCGACCGTCAGGCGTCGGCGCCGCGATCCGTCGAACTTTGCAAGGCTGGCAAAGGCAACATGCGCGACGTCAAGATTGAGCCCCATTCCAATCGCGTCGGTCGCCACCAGATAATCAACTTCGCCCGACTGGAACATTGCCACTTGCGCGTTACGGGTGCGTGGGGAGAGCGCGCCCATGACCACTGCGGCACCGCCACGCAACCGGCGTAGCGTTTCAGCGACGGCATAGACCTGTTCGATGGAAAAGGCGACGATGGCTGCGCGTTTGGGCAGTCTCGACAGCTTCTTCGCACCGCCATAGCTCAATGTAGAAAAGCGCGGTCGTGATATGATTTCGGCGTCAGGTAACAAACTTCGGATCATCGGGCGCAGGCTCTCCGATCCGAGGATCATCGTTTCCTCCCGCCCCCGCGCGTGGAGCATCCGGTCGGTGAAAATATGCCCGCGTTCAGGGTCGGCGCCCAATTGCGCCTCGTCGATTGCGACAAAGGCAAAGTCGCGTTCAATGGGCATCGATTCAACGGTGCAGCAATACCACCGGGCATTGGGCGGCTCGATCCGCTCCTCGCCGGTAATCAACGCAACTTGCGCCACGCCTTTGATGGCAACCACCCGGTCATATATCTCGCGCGCCAGCAAGCGCAGCGGAAAGCCCATCATACCGCTAGAATAAGCGCACATCCGTTCGACCGCGAGATGAGTTTTTCCGGTGTTGGTCGGGCCAAGAATGGCGGTAAGTGAAGATGGGTTCTGGGGCACTTGTTAAGCAGATGTGACGCTTGCTGCCAATTCTTTCAAGGGAACATTGGTATCTGCCAATTGTTCGGGCGTGAATTGCATTGCGCCGACCACGAGCGCTTTGCCCTGCACATAATCCTTGACCATGTTGACACAGTCGAGCGCAATGATCTTGCCTTGCTTCAAGTAGATCACCGAAAAACTGCGCGTCGCCGGGTCGCCGCGAAGCACCGTCGCATCATAGTCAACCGACAGCCCCACGGTTTGCAGACGCAGATCATATTGGTTCGACCAGAACCACGGCACCGCGTGATAGGCGGTCAATTCGCCGGTGATGCTTTTTGCGACGGCATTCGCCATATCGTTTGCATTCTGCACCGATTCGACCCGCATAACTGCGCCACCGGCGAAGTCATTGGCATGGGCCGCGCAGTCGCCAATCGCGAAGATATCAGGCAACGACGTCCGGCAATATTCGTCAACATCGACGCCGCCGCCGCCCGAGGCCCCTGCGTGCAACAAAGGGGCAACCGATGGAATGATGCCGATGCCGACAATCACCATTTGCGCGGGAATAATGCTGTCATCGGCCAGTCGGACGCCGCTAACCTTTTCATCACCGTCTATCGCGATGACTTGGACCCCGGTTTGCACATCGACACCGTGGGCCCGGTGCTCGGCCTCGTAAAAGCGCGATAGCGGCTCTCCGGCCACGCGTGCCAACACGCGGTCCATCGCTTCGAGCAATTTGACTTTTTTGCCCATTTTGGCCAGCACAGCCGCAGCTTCAAGCCCGATATAGCCTCCGCCGATAATTACCACATCCGCGATATCACCTAACCCGTCGAGCATCGCATCGACATCGGTGCGGGTCCGCACGACATGCACCCCCAACAAATTGGCACCGTCGCACTGCAACCACCGCGGGCTTCCGCCGGTCGCCCAGATTAGCTGTCCGTAACTGATCGTCTCTCCGTCAGCCGTCGTCACCGAATAAGCCCCGGCGTCCACAGCATCGACCCGCTTACCGAGCAGCATGTCAATATCGCGCTCGCCCCAAAAAGCCGGGGGACGGATCATGATACGCTCGAACGATTTTTCGCCTGCGAAATAGTCCTTCGAGAGCGGCGGACGTTCATAGGGATGCTCTGCCTCGTCGCCGACAATCGCTATGCTGCCCTCAAATTTTGCCTGACGAAGCGCAATCGCCGCCTGTGCGCCACCGTGGCCACCGCCGACGATAAGGACATCATATTTCCGCATTATGCTGCCTTCTCCTCGGCAACGGCTGAATACGCAGGTTCAAGATAGCGGCCATCGACATATACCAGCGGATCAACAATCTCGGCTGTATGTGCCGCCCGCACCTCGCCAATAAAAACGCTGTGCGTTCCGTGGTCGACCCGGTTAACGACGCGGCAGATGAAGCTCGCCTGACCATCGGCAAGCCAAGGCGTGCCGCCATCATCACGCCAATCTCCCTCCTCGAACCGCTCCTCACCGCGCTTTGCACCGCCACAATTGCGCGAAATCTGCTGCTGGCCGGAATGGAGCATATTGATCGCAAAATCGGCCCCTGCCGCCAGTGGTATGTGCATCGACGCGGTCTGGGCGACGCAAACCAGCATCGTCGGCGGGTCAAGGCTGACCTCGCTACACGCTGTCGCCGACATCGCATATCGCACACCGTCATGCTGTGCGCTCACCACCATCACTGCCTTGGCAAAGCGCCGAAGGCCAAGTCGCATCTGGTCGGTGACGGCGTTCTGGTTCATCGGTTAGCCTTTGGTTGATTGCGCACATGCGCGATAGGCAAAAGTGGAAGTCATGGCTAGACCCCGTCTTGCGACGCCCGAAAATAGCTGGCAGAGAAGCGTGTATGAGCACCCTTCCCCAACTTAATTTCGCGCTTGGCGAAAATGCGGAAATGATCCGCGACACGACTGCCCGCTTCGCCAGCGACAAAATTGCGCCTTTGGCTGCTAAAATCGACGCAGATGACTGGTTTCCACGTGACGAACTGTGGACTGCGATGGGCGAGCTTGGCCTCCACGGGATTACCGTCGATGAAGAAGACGGTGGGCTTGGTCTCGGCTATCTGGAGCATGTTATCGCCGTCGAGGAAGTAAGCCGCGCGTCTGCCTCGATTGGCCTCAGCTATGGGGCACATAGCAATTTGTGCGTCAACCAGGTCCGCCGTTGGGGTAACCCTGAGCAAAAGGCAAAATATCTCCCCAAGCTGATCTCCGGCGAACATGTTGGCAGCCTCGCCATGTCCGAAGCAGGCGCAGGGTCCGACGTCGTCTCCATGAAACTGCGCGCCGATGCCGTGCAAGGTGGCTTCGTTCTCAACGGCACCAAATTCTGGATAACCAACGCAACCTATGCCGACACGCTGGTGGTTTACGCAAAAACCGCACCCGAAAGCGGGTCGCGCGGAATTTCTGCGTTTTTGATCGAAAAAGAAATGGAAGGCTTTTCCATTGGTCAGAAGATCGACAAGATGGGGATGCGCGGCTCGCCGACAGCGGAATTGGTCTTCAACGATTGCTTCGTGTCGGAAGAACAGATTATGGGTCCATTGCACGGCGGGGTTGGCGTGCTGATGAGCGGACTCGACTATGAACGCGTGGTGCTTGCCGGATTGCAGCTCGGTATCATGCAGGCCTGTCTCGACGTTGTGTTGCCGTTTGTTCGTGAGCGCCAGCAATTCGGCAAGGCAATCGGCACCTTCCAGCTCATGCAAGGCAAGATCGCCGACATGTATGTCGCGCTCAATTCGGCGCGGGCGTATACCTATGCGGTGGCGCGCGCGTGCGATGCTGGACAGACCACGCGGTTCGATGCGGCGGGTGTCATCCTGCTGGCGTCGGAAAATGCGGTCAAGGTGGCGAATGAGGCGATCCAAGCGCTGGGCGGCGCTGGTTATACCAAAGACTGGCCGGTCGAGCGCCTGTTCCGCGATGCTAAACTGCTCGACATCGGTGCCGGCACCAACGAAATCCGCCGGATGTTAATCGGCCGCGAACTGATAGGTGCTGCGTAAAACATGAACCAGCAGGTCACCCGATTTAACCGCTATCAGGCCCGGATCGGCTTTTCGCCCTGACCCTCGTCGCCCCAGCGCATGCTGGGGTCCATCACGTGTCTCGGTTTACGCCGCAAGACAAGATAGGCACCAGCCTTCGCTGGCGCGACGAAAATTCAGGAGAAATTTATGCCCCGCAATTACAACATCGCCGAACTCCGCCGTTTAGACATCGCTCACCACCTACCCGCGCAAGCCGACTGGCAGGAAATCGAGGATTTGGGAGGTAGCCGCATCATCACCCACGCCGACGGCTGCTATATCCACGACGGCGACGGCAATCGAATTCTCGACGGCATGGCGGGCCTATGGTGCGTCAATGTCGGTTATGGCCGCAGTGAACTGGCAGATGTCGCCAAAGAGCAAATGCTCGAGCTGCCTTATTACAACAGCTTTTTCAAAACCGCGAACCCCCCTGCGGTCATGCTTGCCGACAAAATCGCTAGCCTGACCGGCGGGCGACTGCCGCACGTATTCTTCAACAGCTCGGGTTCCGAAGCAAACGACACGATTCTGCGCATGGTCCGCCATTATTGGCAAGTGAAGGGCGAGCATAGCCGGACCGTTTTTATCAGCCGCCACAACGCTTATCACGGTTCGACCGTCGCCGGGGTTAGCATGGGCGGAATGAAGGGGATGCACGCACAGGGCTTCCCTGCCCCCGGTGTGTTGCCGATGCAAGGTATCGAGCATGTGCGCCAGCCTTATTGGTATAATGAAGGCCGCGACATGACGCCCGAGGATTTCGGCACCGCGTGTGCGCAGGCCATAGAGGACAAAATCATCGAAGTTGGCCCCAAAAATGTCGCGGCGTTTATCGGCGAACCGGTCCAAGGTGCGGGCGGTGTTATCATTCCGCCCGCCAACTACTGGCCGCAGGTTGAGGCGATATGCCGGAAATACGGCATCTTGCTGGTCTGCGACGAGGTCATCTGCGGGTTTGGGCGCACGGGAAATCAATGGGGTCACGAAACTGTCGGCGTGGAACCCGACATCATCGCAATGGCCAAGGGATTATCGTCGGGCTACCTCCCCATATCCGCAGTCGCGGTTAGCGCTGACATCATCAAGGTCATGAAAACCGGCGGTGATTTCGTTCATGGCTACACATATTCGGGCCACCCGGTCGCATCGGCGGTCGCGCTTCGAAACATCGAGATCATCGAGCGTGAGGGGCTTGTCGAGCGCACCCGCAACGAAACCGGGCCGCATCTGGCAAAAGCATTGGCGACTTTGAGCGACCACCCGTTGGTCGGTGAAGCGCGTTCAATCGGCTTGCTCGGCGCGGTCGAGATTGTTGCCGACAAGTCCACCGGCGCGCGCTTTGGCGGCAAGGAAGGCACCGCCGGGCCAATGGTCCGCGACCGTTGTATCGCCAATGGCCTCATGGTCCGCGGCATCCGCGACAGCATCGTGATGTGCCCGCCGTTGATAATCACGATGGCGCAGATCGACGATTTGGTCGGGATCATCCGCAAGTCGCTGGACGAGGCAGAGCCGAAATTGCGAGCGATAGGCTAGACAAATCCCGACCACTCTTTACCGCGAGTTTCCATGACAACCACAACACTTAAGCGCGCAACCGCTGCACTCCTTACCTCTGCCATGCTGATCAATGCCATGCCGTCGTTCGCGGCAACGCCTAAGACGACGAAAGCGAGGCAGCCGGTCCTGACCTGCAAAACCGCCGCAGCGGACGGCCTGACATATACCGTCATCAAGGCCGGCAAAGGCGACACACCCAGCGCGGATGCCAAGGTTAAAGTTAACTATAAGGGCTTTCTCACGTCCAACGGCACCCAGTTCGACGATGGACAAGGCACCGAATTCAAGATCGGCGGCGTCATCGCAGGCTTTGGCCAAGGCCTGCAAATGATGCAACCCGGTGCGAAATACCGGCTCTGCATCCCGTCAAAACTTGGCTACGGCGAGGCTGGGACCGGCCCGATCCCGGCGAACGCAGACCTAGTCTTCGAGGTCGAATTACTGTCGTTCACCAGCCCGCCGCCAAAGCCAACCATAGCCGTTGCCGAACGCGCATGTGACCAGAAAACCGCATCTGGCCTGGGATATCGCGCAATCAAATCGGGAACCGGAAAAACCCCTACTGCCGCCGACATGACGCTTGTCGATTTCACCACATTCGAAGCCATGTCAGGTATGATATATGAAAAACGCGAATGGGAAAAAATCCCGCTCGCCCAAGCCACTCCTATTTTCGCCGAAGGGTTGAAGATGATGCAGGTGGGGTCAAGTTACGTGTTTTGCCTGCCCGAACCGAACGCCGATGATGCGGGTGCCATAGGCCCGAACATCAACATCCGCGTTGATTTATTGGACGTGCGGGTCGCGCCTCAGCCAGAATGAGCTTATGACCACTACTCTCCTATTTTATCTCGCGGCTGCCCTTCCGAGTGTCAATATCGGGACGTTGCCTTGGACGACTTTACCCGCCATTCCGATTCGTGCGGGTCACCTAGATGGCACGGACGGCAGGAGAGGTTTGCTTGCAATACTAAAGAAAAAGCAATGCAGCCTTCCGAACGTCACTCCGGAGAACTTCAACAATTTGGAAATCTGGTATGCAATGCAGATCGCGCCAGACGGTCAGGTAATGCGAATTGTGGTCGAACCAAAAAACTGTCGACCACTGGAATCGCTCGTCGGGGCAATGGCAATCCAATTGGTAAAAACCAAGAGGATAAATGCTCCATCAGGAAGCCAGATAGAATGGTTTGCCTCGCGCATCAGGTTCAAAAATTAGCTGCGTCACGCCAGCAACACCACCGGGCTGGCGCTATCCCAGTGCATCGAAACCTTATCCTCCCAGGTGAAGTCCTCCTGGTCGGTGCGCGACAGGTTGGGCCGCCGCACCCGCATCATCGCGCCGCCTTCGAGTTCAATTTCGAACACCGTGTTATCGCCCAGATAGCTCATGCCTTTGATCGTCCCGCGCGCGAAATTATGCCCTTCTGGCGAGTCTTTCGCCGCGCCTTGCACCGCCTTGCCCATGCCCGGCGTGTGCAGCGTGATCTTCTCCGGCCGCACCGCGACCCACACGTCGCTGCCATGGGCGCCAGTGACGCCGTGGTTCAGGTATATCTTGCCGACGCCGGGACAATCAACGGCGGCACGGTCGGGTTCGTCGAGCGTCAGCTTGCCCTCAAAGGTATTTACCGCGCCGACAAAATCAGCGACAAAGCGGTTGGCGGGATATTCATACAGGTCCGACGGCGCGGCGAGCTGTGCAACCTCGCCCTTGTTGATAACCGCGATCCGGCATGCCATCGACAACGCCTCGTCCTGATCGTGGGTGACGGTCACGAAAGTGATCCCGACCTTTTCCTGCAACGCGGTTAGTTCGAACTGCATTTGAGCGCGCAATTTGGCGTCGAGCGCCGAGAGCGGCTCGTCAAGCAACAACACCTTGGGCCGCATCACCAACGACCGCGCAAGTGCAACACGCTGGCGTTGCCCACCAGACATCTGGTCAGGCATCCGGTCGCCAAAGCCGCCAAGCTTGACCAGCTCCAGCGATTCCTCGACGCGGTCCTTGATCTCCGATTTGCTGACCCCGGATATTCGCAGGCCATAGCCGACGTTATCGGTGACGCTCATATGCGGGAAGACAGCATAGCTTTGGAACACCATGTTGACCGGGCGCTTGTTCGGCGGGACATTCGCCATATCCTGCCCGTCAATAAGGATTTGCCCCTCGGTTGGCAGCTCGAAACCCGCGATCATCCGCAATAACGTTGTCTTGCCGCAACCCGATGGGCCGAGCAGCACGAAGAATTCGCCGGACAATATGTCGAAGCTGACATTGTCGACTGCGGTCACCTTGCCAAAGCGTTTGGAGACATTGCGGATCTGGATGATCGGAGTTTTGGTTTCGGTCATTTATGGGTCATTTCTAGTGGGTTTGGGCGATGCCCTTCACGCCTTGCAATTTCAGCGCCACGGCGGTCAGGACAACGGTCAAGATGATCAGCAACGTCGATGCGGCGTTGACTTCGGGCGTGACCGAGAAGCGCACCATCGAATAGACTTTCACGGGGAAAGTGATGGTGTCCGGGCCGCTGGTGAAGAAGGTTATCACAAAATCGTCAAGGCTAAGCGTAAATG
>JANLRW010000121.1:0-3079 GCA_031361925.1 Sphingomonadales bacterium | reverse complement strand
GCCATATCGACCATATAGGCAATGGGCGCAGCACTGTCATAATGTGGACGCGCGGCTGCGCTTTGGGTGGTGAAAACTAACCATAGAACAAGCAGGCCGATAATCATGCGCATGGCCAACGCATAGCCACGCAACCTCCCGCTTCGCTAGCAAAAATTAGTCACGGTAAACCTTGGCTTGGGGATAACCGCGCGTCTTGGCGGTCGCGAGCCCACGCTGAGCGTCGGCTTCGCTGGCATAGGGCCCATAACGCACGCGGAATAACGTGCCGTCAGCACTTACGGCGACGCTAGCACCGAGCTTGCGGGCCAGCGCATCTGCCCGGGGACGCGACGAGAAAGCTGCTACCTGCACCACATAATCGCCGCCAGTCGTCGCAATCGGCGGGGCAGCGCGTGGCGGCTGGACGCGCCGCGTCGGTGCCTCGCTACCCTCGCGGATGAAACGATCATCAGCTTCAGCGCGTCGCGCTGGCATTGCCCTCCCCAGTTGCGGCACCGGACGGCTTGTCGCCACCGCACCCGACGGACGCGGCAGCTTCGCCAGCCTGTCGCGCAGCACGCGGAGCAACGATTCGGGAGTCTCGATCCGGTCGGCTGCACGCATTCCTTCGCGTAGCACTGCGCGTTCCTGCTCAGGCGGGTTTACCCTGCGGACTCGAACGCCTGAGACACCTTGAGCAGTAATGCCCAATTGCTGAGCCGCGCCTTCCGAAAGGTCGATCAACCGGTCATTGGCAAACGGCCCACGATCGTTCACGCGAACGAGAATGGTGCGCCCGGTATCGAGCGCAGTAACTTCTACATAGCTGGGCATCGGGAGCGTCTTATGCGCCGCTGTAACGCCGCTCGGCACGAACATTTCGCCATTCGCAGTCGATTTTCCGGCCAGCTCTGCGCCATAATAGCTGGCGTATCCAACTTCATCATAGCTGTTAATGTCAATCGGTGTGTAGCTCGTGCCGCCCACAGTGTAGGGTAAACCAATCTTGATGGGCTCGTCGCTAACGGTGCTTTGCCCGACCGGGTTGGTTGATGCTGTCTCCAACCCGCTGCCATCGGCGACACCATCAACGCTGCCGCACGATCCGAGTATCAATAATGATGCGAGCGCACCGCCAAATTTAGTTGCGTACCTCATCGGCCAATAACCCCACTGAAAGCGCATAAAAGTTCGAGCAATTATAGTCGAGTATCACACGGTAGTTGCCACCAAGTAAATACGCCGTGTTTCCAATGCCATCGGGCTCGATCAGTGTCGCCATCATATTATCCTTGGGCCAGAACCCCCGCTGAGGAGCGATGCCAAGCTGACGCCATTCGGTGATGGTTTTCCATTGGCTGTGGCGGGCAAAGACGCGTGGGCAACGGGGAGCAACAGTTCTGGCTTGGATCGACGCGCGACTGAGTGTCGCTGGCACGTTAACCGCAAAACCCCATTCTTCACCGCGCCGCCATCCGGCATTCACGAAATAGTTGGCGATTGAGGTCATCGCGTCAACCTCGCTGCGCCAGATGTCGGCATAACCATCACCGTCGCCATCGCGCGCCAGCTTTAGATAGACCGAAGGCAAAAACTGTGGTTTGCCTAGTGCTCCTGCCCAGCTACCCGTGATAGCGTATTGCGGGACGCCGCGGTCGATCATTTTTAGGACAGCGATCAGCTCAGCCTCGAACAATGCCCGGCGGCGGCCTTCATAGGCGAGAGAAGCCAGCGCTTCGGGTGCGTTATAGTTACCGGTCACCGTGCCGTAATTGGTTTCGTGACCATAAATGGCGATCATCATCTCTTCGGGCACACCGGTTTGCGCCTCAATCCGTGCCAGCATCGGACGTAGTTCGGTATATTTCAAACGGCCTCGGCCGACCCGCGCGGCATCAACATGCTTCGCTTTGTAGGGTGCAAACTTTGGGATTGGCGCGTCGGCGGCGCCTTCGGGTTGGGCGCGGTCGAGGCGCACCACCTTCTCGTTATAAACAAGCGAAGGCAGCACCCGGTCCAACGTTGCCGACTTTACCCCTTCGCGCAAAGCCCGTTGGCGCACCTCCGCCAGATACTGGCGAAAGCCGCTTTCAGCAAACACAGGTTGCGCATTTGCCTGCGTAGTTTGGGCACCACTTGCTGAGGTCATCAATGACGCCGCCACACAAAAAGCTGCAGAAATCCAGTATTTGCGTTTGGTCACGCCTTCACCCCCGTTGTTCGCAATTACCGTCATAGTGACACATCGCGATTCGTGTGGGAATCCCGCTTGTCTTGGTGCAGCAACCATCCACCGCACTTCCCATGTTGATGCGCAGATGGAAAGCCTTGAATTCGAACGAAGCGTCCGTTACTGGCCGCATCGACCGGAGAGATGGCCGAGTGGTTTAAGGCAACGGTCTTGAAAACCGTCGTGGGTGCAAGCTCACCGTGGGTTCGAATCCCACTCTCTCCGCCAGTTTACCTTTGCATCGTAATTCTAATCCATGCTATCTACATTGCACCGGGATGAAGCAACCTCCCGGTCAGGCGTCAGCCCAAGCGTTATCTTTGTTGCCCGCATTGCGGGTTTATAAGGCATATAAGCGATATGACGCCATCCACCCCTGCCCCTAGTTTCTCCGAACTCACCCGCGTCTTTGCACGCATTGGTTGTCTTAGTTTTGGTGGACCCGCTGGCCAAATTGCGTTGATGCACCGCGAATTGGTCGACGAACGCAAATGGGTCGACGAAGAACAATATCTAAGCGCGCTCAATTTCTGCCACCTGCTCCCCGGCCCGGAAGCGCAGCAGCTCGCGACATGGATCGGGTGGAAACTGCACGGTATAAGGGGCGGGTTGGCGGCGGGGTTGTTGTTCGTCATACCGGGCGCGCTCATTATTCTCGGGCTGTCGATCCTTTATGCTTATGCCGCTAATCTCGATTGGTTTGCGGCATTGTTCCTCGGCATCAAGGCCGCGTTGCTGGCGATTGTCGTCCAGGCGCTGATCCGGATCGGCGGGCGTGCGCTAAATACACCGTTCAAAAAGATGATCGCCGTTATCGCCTTCCTAGCGCTGTTTTTGTTCAACCTGCCCTTCCCGCTTGTGGTGCTG
>JANLRW010000081.1:0-3632 GCA_031361925.1 Sphingomonadales bacterium | reverse complement strand
CGGGAACATACGATGATGACATCACGCGGCCTCGAAATCCCTCCCAATCAAACCGCTGTTCATTGTAGAGCGACCGATACTTGTAAGTCCCCGGTGCGAAGAAAGCCGCCATTTTCGCCGGGTCGCTCCTCCTTCGAATGCTCCAGCGTCACATGCACTTTCTCCAGCGGCCAACCCTTGCGCGCCGCATACATTTCGAGCGTAATCGAGGTGCAGGCGCCTAACGCCGATAGCAGCAGCTCATATGGCGTGGGGCCATTGTCTGTGCCGCCCACGTCAACCGGTTCCCCCGCCACCCATTTGTGCACGCGCGATTTGATCAATTGGGCATAAGTGCCATCGGCGCTTTCGACGGTGGCAGTGGGGTTGTCGGTCACGGCTCTATTCTCCTTTTGCGCTTCGCCGCGGCGATGCGACGCTTAAGATAACCGAACAGCAACAGGTGAAAGCCCAGCGATAGCAGAACGATGATTGCGATGATCTTGGCGGTGCTCAATCGCCGCCTCCCCCACCGCCGTCGCCGCCGCCGTCTCCTCCATTCCCAGAATCACCGCCTGCCGAATCTCCACCATCCCAGCCGCTCTCGGCGCCGCCCCCGCCAAAATCGCCACCGCCAACTTCGGAGCGCTGACCAGCGGCCGAACTGTCATAGAAGCTGTTGGCAACGCCGTCGTAACTGGATGTGCCGCCACCGTTATCAGGGCTGACATAACCGCCGTCTCCACCTTGCCGTTTCTTTGGACGGAAAATCGCGATTAGTAAGGCAACGCCGATCAACAGGATAACAATCCAGACCATCTATAGCTTGCTTTCGTTTGGCTGGGGCGTTTCCGGTATTTCCGGCGGCGCAATCGCGCGTTTCAAAGCGTCGCTCGGCAGGTTGAGCGAACGCAGCATGGCCCAGATTTCTTCGCGTGCCTTGGGCTGCAAACGGCCCAGTTCCGGGATCGCATCGAGGTCAAACAGCGTCAGCCCCATCGGAAACAACTCGCGGTAAGTGACGCGTTCACGCAAGCCCGGCACAAGTCGGAACCCGGCAACCGGCGCAATTTTCTCGAGCGCGTCCATCACTTTGCGTTCGTTTTTAGTCGCAAAATTGCGTGACCGGTTTTGCATCACCACCCAGTCAAGCGGCTTGGACCGCAAGCCCATTCCCGGCTCCTTAAGATGCTCGACAAGCCGGGCAAAATTGCCCAGCGTTTTGAGCTCGCCCGTGCGCGGGTCAATGCGGCCCAGCATGTCGAGGTCGATGAAGCTGTCATTGACTGGCGTGACGATGGTGTCGGCCATGAAGATTGCCTTGCGGGCAATCGGTGAATCATGACCGCCGACGTCGATGATGATGAAGCTGCTATGGATGCGCGCCATGCGCAGTTTTTCCTCAAGTTCATTCTCGTTCTGCTGGACCAGCATGATCTGTTCGGGGCCGGGCAAGTTCACGCCAAATTCGCGCTCGCTTTCCTGCCGCGCCCACAACGCACGGTGCAGCGTCAATTGCCGCAGATCGACATCAAGCGCCGCAACGCGCTCACCGGCGTTGCACAAAGCGATGCAGGTGTGAAAGGCCGACGTCGATTTTCCCACGCCGCCCTTTTCGTTGGCAAAGACGATGATGTGGCCCTTTGGCGGGCTGACCGGATATTTCATCCACGCGGGCGTTTCATCGACTGGTTCGGGCGCGAAATCGAAATAATGATCGCCGGGGAACACAGATATAGGTTCGGGCGGCCAAGCCGCAGGTGGCGCGGCAGGCGTTGGCGCAGGGGTCGCCTTGCTCCTTTTGAAGCGATCAAATAATCCCAACTGGCTTGGCCTCCAAAAAACTCGACAAGATACGCTTAGCGCACCCGGCCAACATTTTCAGCCAATACATTCGCCACATAGGCATTAAGCGAAACACCCTCACGCGCGGCCACAAATTTCAACTTTTCATGGAGCGAACGCGGCACCCTTTGCCGCCATTGGCCGAGCGATCCCGGGCCGGGGACTTCACGGCCCAATTCCTTGGCGGCGGCATGCCATTCGGCAATCGCGCCTCCCGCATCGGCAAGCGCCGCCTCGGGCGTATCGCCATCACCCATGCAGCCGGGGAGCGCAGGCACTGTCGCCAGCCACCCGCCGCCATCGGCTTCGGACAGCGGTTCTACCATGATTGCATATTCTGCCTGTATCGTTTTTGCCTTAGCCATCGGGGCGTTCCTTCACAAATTCCATCAGCTTGCGGATATAGACCGGCTTGATCGGGCGCTTGGCGGGGATGGTGAGGATCGTATCGCTCCCCGGCACCGCCACCTTCCAATGCGACCCGCCACCCATCGGCGGCAGGCATTCCCAACCGAGCCGTTCGCAAAGCCGCTGGATATCCTTGATCGTCCAGTCCCCGGCGGGGTTGCGACGCATCTGTTCCAGCAGCTTGTCCGCTTTGGTCATGCTTTATGATACCGCATAGGGTATCAAATTGCAAGGGCTTAGAACCGAGCAATGTCCATACGCTGTTGGCGGCTGGGGTAATCGACCGGTCGGGTAGAAAAGTGGTCTTTCCATATGACGGCTTGCAGGTGGATTTTATGTTGGGGATGGCGGCTTGAGTGCTTGGAGTACTATGGCTTCTTGTCGATCATAACTGCCTTCACCTTCCAAGGAAGATTGGTTTCGGGATCAAAACCATGAACCAATGCACTGCTCACATCCGCAAAACTCTCCGCCTCCAATTCGATTGCCAGCTTTCGTTCCGGACCAATGAATGAATTCAACTTTACGTAGTTCAACGATGCCTCTCCGACAGAACTGGACGTTAGCGCAAGCAACCGTTTTCCCGGCAACGGAACGAACGAAACGCTACTCACGAAAATTGCATCATCTCCATAATTCTTAATTTCAAAGGTCAAAAAGCGAGAGCCACGAAACAGGTCAAACCGCGCAGCCACCTTCTTTTTCGGTCTCCAATCATCACTGCCCCCGACCCTTTTTCGGCGGGTACTAGCGGCCCAAAAAAATGCCCCGACAAATATAGCGATTGCCAGCAATTGGTTGGGAGTGAGTCCCAAAAGCAAGTTGTCCAAATCGCTGTAAGGATCAGCCTTGGGAAAAACCGTCCAATATTTTCCAGTCGTAACGGCTAGTATCCCAAGTATTACAGCGACGACCAAAACCCCGGTGTATTCGTCACTCCACCGTTGGTACTTTCCAGCTAGCCAACCTAACAGCGCAATCGCAAAGAGAACAACAAACGCCATCGCCTAATTCCATCCGTGGTTTACATTGCTAGCGATTTCAGCTCGTTATTCCAATTGCCAACTGCAAACTGCGGAAACATAAACCGAGTTAGCCCGCACTCCACCGTCACACTCTTGGCCAAATTCCTCGGCTGGTCCACATCCGTCGCCTTCGCGCAAGCGAAACGATAAGCCAACATGATCACCGGCACCGCCTCGTATCAATTCTCAAACAACGTCACCACCTTGGCCAACACATCGTCGAGTTGGGCGTCGGGCAGCGTGTCCACTTTGCGCCCTCCGCGCTCCGCGATGTCGAGAACGCGCGGTTGGTCGCATCGCACGAGGCCGGTGGTTTTTATACCCGTAATTTCCACTGCAAAGCCGATCCGACGCGCAAAATCGCCGCCATTGGTG
>JANLRW010000038.1:0-6002 GCA_031361925.1 Sphingomonadales bacterium | reverse complement strand
CCAACCCCCGTGCGGTCACGTTGGACCGTTCCGTCTGTCCATATCCGGCGCATCAGTGCAAGATATTGTTGTTCATAATGCGGTTCGCTCGGCATACACTAGTGCTAGAACGGAAAGACAATTCTGGCAACTGCGATGGCTCAGCGAGATCGGGGTTGAATGGGCCGAAACGGCCTAATATAGTAGCGCCGGCTTAGTTGGACGTTGCTAAAGTCACGTCGGGTCGGGAAATAGCTCAGCCTGGTAGAGCACTGCCTTCGGGAGGCAGGGGCCGGAGGTTCGAATCCTCTTTTCCCGACCAGCCTGCCGCCGAGCGCGGCGCCACCCTGGCTTGCAAAGATTATCTTAACCATTCCTTGATGTTCTGTGCCTATCGCGAACCTATGCACGCGCGCATAGTCATTGTTGACGATCGCTCCACAAATCTGCGGGTTTACGCCCAATATGTGGCGATGATGGGTCCGGAATTTTCCGCCAAGTGCTTCCACAGCGCGGTGGAGGCTCTTGAATGGCTGCGAACCGAACCCGCTGACTTGTTAATCGTCGATTACCGGATGCCAGAAATGAACGGTGCCGAGTTCATCAGCAGAATTCGGGCAAGGGCAACTGGATCGCACATCCCCGCGATTATCATCACCGCAAGGCAGGATCGCGAATGCCGGATAAGCGCGCTCGACGCCGGCGCAACCGACTTCCTGCAAAGCCCGGTATCGCACATCGAATTCCGCGACCGTGCGCTGCTGTTGCTAGGCCAGCATTATAAGCAGCTTGAACTCAAACAATCGCTGTCATCGACCGGTAAATTGGGGACTGACGACGGCGATCCTGACCAGAACAACGGCAAATCGATGCTTGAGCAAATCATCGACACGACGCCGATCTTGATCAACGCCACCGACCGTGACGGCAAATATCTGTTTCTGAACTCCTACCAAGCCGCTTTGTTCGGACAAGAACCTGATCAACTGGTCGGGCGATCGGTGTTCGACTTGCTCGACAGCCAACTCGCCGACCGCGAACAACGGCGCAACAACGTCATCATCGAAACCGGTATTTCGATCCCGAACTACGAAGAAAAATTCGTAAGCGAAGGCATTGAGTTGACTTTCCACTGCAACAAGTCGCCGCTGCTGAACAAAGATAACCAGACAATCGGCGTTTTGACGACCGGCCTCGACATAACCGCGCGCAAATTTGCCGAAGAGCACCGCACCCATCTCGCACTCCATGACATGCTGACCGGATTGCCAAACCGGACCTTGCTCGCCGAACGGATGCGGTTGGCAATTGATGAAAGCACAGCAACCGGGAAAGGCGCGGCACTGCTATTGCTAGATCTTGACCGGTTCAAAGTGATCAACGACACCCGAGGTCACCAAACCGGTGATGTGTTGCTCCGACAAGTGGCCGAGAGGATTAGTGCGGCAATCGGAACCAACGGATTTGCGGCGCGGATTGGCGGGGATGAATTTGCGATCATTCTGGAGCGATTGGAAAAAAATACCGACGTCGCCGCTCTGTGCAACGCCCTTCTGGCCAAAATCGGCGAGCCTTATTCGATTGGCGGTGTCGAACAGTTGATTGGTGCCAGCATCGGGGTCGCCTCCATTCCCGAGGATGGAACGTCAGCGGATGAACTATTGCGGCTAGCCGATCTTGCAATGTACGAGGCGAAGGCGGCCGGCCGCAACTGCTTCTGCTTCTTTACGCCACGGCTCAATCAGGTTGCACAATTGAATGCTGGGGTCGAAAGCGATTTGCGCGAAGCTTTGACCAGCGACCAGTTATTTTTGGAATATCAACCAATTGTAGACGTCGTGAGCGGAGCATATGTCGGCCTAGAAGCATTGGTCCGTTGGCAACACCCCGTCCGCGGTCGTCTGGTGCCTGCCGACTTCATTCGGGTTGCGAACGATAGCGGCTTGATCGGAAGGATCGGCCACTGGGTGATTGAGGCCGCGTGCCAACAGATTGCGCTATTCAAGTCTCGCGGGATAACCCTTCCCCATGTGGCCATCAATGTCTCGCCCAAGCAATTCCAATATTCCGCAATGTGCTCGCAGATCTTGGCCAATGTTGCCAAATACGGCATCGAGCCGGGTCAGTTAGCAATCGAGATCACCGAAGAACTGCTGCTTGATCACAATCAGGAGGTGCATGAGCAGCTGGCAACACTACGTGCCAACGGTATCGGCATCTCGATCGACGACTTCGGAACCGGCTATTCGTCGTTGCAATATTTGCGCGACCTGCCGGCCACACGCCTAAAAATCGACCAAACTTTCGTCGCGCGCATTGAAAAATCTGCAGCCGACCGTGCGATAATTTCAACAATTGCGCATTTGGCACATGCCTTGAACATGCGGGTTGTTGCCGAAGGCGTTGAAACCGAGGCTCAGCTGTCGCTGCTTCGCGCCTCAGGTTGCGACGAGGTTCAAGGTTTTTTCTTGGGTCGTCCAATGACCGTCGAACAGCTCGGGGATTTGTTTAACGGTCAATCTGCACTTTTTGCATTGCCTGCACGATGACCGCGCCGCTGGAAAAATTGCGCAAAGTGCTAACACCCGAGCAGGAAATACTGCGGAACCGTTTGATTATGGGCGTTCCAGCCGGTCTTGGTTGCTACTTCATGGCTTTTGAAGCGGTGATCGTCGCTGCGTTCATTGCATATCTGGCTTGTAATACCTCGCTATATATCATGCAGAAATATCAGATATGGCGGGCTGAAGAGCGCTGGTTCGCTGGAATAATCCTTGATGCACTGATGGCCTTTGCCGTTATGCTGCGCGAACCCGAGCACATGTCGGTATTTTATCCCATCTTGCTTTGGATGATTTTGGGCAACGGATTTCGCTTCGGCGTCAAATGGCTTTTTGTGGCGGCAGCACTCGCGACGCTGGCATTTGGTACAATTGTAACAACTACAGCATATTGGCAACCAAACCAAATCCTGGGATTCAGCCTGACTGCTGCACTATTTGTTATTCCGGCATATTGTTCAACGCTGATCCGGAAAATTTCACTTGCAAAAGAGCAGGCTGAAATCGCCAGCCGCGCAAAAAGCTATTTTCTGGCCAGCGTCAGTCACGAACTTCGCACACCGCTCAATGCCATTATAGGCTATGGCAATCACTTGCGCCAAGTCGATATGCCGCGAAGCCAAAAGGAAATGATCGAAGCGAGCGTATTGGCCGGTGAGCATTTACTTCATTTGATCGAACAGCTGATTGAGGTCGCAAAATCAGGAACTGGAACGGCGCAGGTTAAAAAGGCCATGTTCAGCCCGACCGATTTGCTGACAGAAATCCGCGCGATCATGGCGGTTCGCGCTGACGAGAAGGATCTTTTACTCCAATTGCACGCCGAGCCGCTAAGCGATGGTATCGTCAACGGACCAAGCGATGTCCTGCGCAACATTCTGCTCAATTTAACTGGTAATGCCATTAAGTTCACTGAATCAGGTAGCATTTCGATCGCCTGCGGCGTTAGCGAACGCATGGGCAAGCATTCCATTTGGTTCACTGTTACCGACACGGGTATCGGAATTGCCGACAGCGCGCTGGACTTGATATTTCAGCCATTCCAACAAGCCGATGACACCGTCTTGAACCGCTTTGGCGGCACAGGACTTGGTTTGGCGATTTGCCGACAGTTGGTCGATCAGGTTAACGGGACTATCACAGCATCAAGCACAATTGGCAAAGGTAGCACCTTCCGGATTGAGGTGCCTGTGGATGTCGTCGTTGACGAGGAACGCCGATCAGATCCAGCTATTCAAAATACCGTGCAAATTCTGTCATTTGGCGACGTTGCGCCAGACCTGCTTGCCGGTGCACAATCGCTGGAGAACATCATTGTCCGGCACATCAACTGCGCAACCGCCGATGAGATGGCGAATGCAATCGCCAATCTCGACCTTAGCCAATTTAACGTAGCACTGGTTGCGGAGACGCTGGCCCAGAAAATTGAACCGGAAAGTCCAATTTGGCTACAATTCATCAACGCCGAAGTCGCACCGGTCCTTATCAAAGCCGGCAATGCGGTTGATGTTGACGATGTTTCTTTGCGTGCGGCATTTGCATCGGTACTTCCGCCAAGCCCGAATTTTAACGAGTTACGCAGCGCGATCCGGATTGGGTGTTCGTTCGCTCATCAATTCCGCATCACCCAACGCGACGAGGTTCCCGCAATCAGTATCGCTACACCGCGAAAGATTTTGGTCGCCGATGACAACCGCACAAACCGCAATGTATTGGCGGCGATTCTTGAATCTGCGGGTCATGTGGTTTCAATGGCAGCCGATGGTGATGAGGCGCTGGAAGCGCTTGAACAGTCGGCTTTTGACATCTTGCTACTCGACGTGAACATGCCAAGGCTCAACGGAATTGATGCATGCGCGATGTGGCGCCAAATCGAAGGCGGTCGACAGCATCTTCCCATTATCGGCGTAACCGCCGACGCGACACACGACACCGAAGTCAAATGCAAAAACGCCGGTATGGACTTACGCTTGACGAAGCCGATCGACGCCAAATTGCTGCTGGCAACAATTGAACGCTTTTGCAGCGACCCGACGGGAGTCACCAAAATCGACATTGAGGCTCTAACAGATCCATTGAATGTGGTCGTGCCGTTCAACGGGAGCACCAACATAACGTCCAACGCCATAGACCAATCACAGCTCGATTATCTGATGTCCATCGGTGACATGAATTTCGTTGCTGGCATGGTTGAGGGATTTTTTGAAGACGTTGAGCAAATACGAGATCCGCTACGTTTAGCTGTTGCGAACGGCGATGTGCGTGAATTTCGTTTTTGTGCCCACGCCTTCAAAAGCTCCGGCAATAATATGGGAGCCAAGCATTTGGCAGCATTATGCAGCAAGCTTGAAAAAGTCACCGAACCCGACTTTGCCGAACATCGCCATGCCTATCTGGAAAAGATAGAGCATGAATTAGATAGGGCGACGCAAGCCCTTAAGACATTGAGCGCCACCCAATACACCTACACGTCCGTCAGCCAGCGTTAAGCGACCAACTTCAAACTGCGCTGGATACGGCGTTCCTGTGCATCGGCTAGACGCTCCATTTTTCGGACATCAGCATCGGTCAACGTCATCGCGGTTTCGGCCCAGATATTGGTGATCCGCAAAAGCTCTTCCAATTCCACCGGTGTAGTAACGCGCCGAGCTAAGTATACCGCGCGTTCAGCCGCGAAGCGCTTTTGATTGCGCTGGCAATAATCCACAATGGCAGCCTCACCCTCACCATCTTCGACCAGCAAGTCGACGATACCTAACTCATATAATTCTTCGGCAGTGTGGATCCTGCCTTCGAGAATGAAGTTTTCCGCGACTTTGCGACCAACCCGGCGAACCAAAAAGCTGTAAGCGCCCATGCCCGGGAACAAGTTGAAAATTATTTCAGGCAGTCCAAGCCGCGCGCTACGTTCGGCAACCAATATATCGAAAGCCAGCGCATGTTCGAAACCGCCGCCAAGGGCATCGCCTTGGACCAGCGCCATTGTTATGATCGGTGCACCGAAACCGTTTGAATTAGCATACTGCATCCGGACGCAGGTTTCGGCATATTTGCGCATCGCCGCCAGATCACGAGACCGGATGCAGTCGGCAAAATGTCGTAAATCACCGCCAAGATTATAAATCCCGGGCGTTTTCGATCCGCATACGAAATACCGCAAATCATCCGGGCTGCCGTTGGTCGGCATAGCATAATTATTGCCGATCCAGTCTTGAACCTGCTGAATTTCTGCACCGAGACTGTAGGTGTAGCTCGGTCGACCGGTCTGGTTCATAAAACACCAGAAGATTTTATCTTGGTGGTCGTGCCGAACAGAAATTTCGCGAAAATCTCGACCAGCGATCGGAATGCCAAGCGCACGTTCTTGCACAGCAAGCGCAGATAATAATACAGCGTCGTCAATGACGCGAGAGTGGAATGCCATAGAGCCCCCGATAAATCAGTGTTTGGCCACCCCAACCA
>JANLRW010000029.1:0-14488 GCA_031361925.1 Sphingomonadales bacterium | reverse complement strand
GTGACGCCGCAGGTCAATGCGCAGGGCGATGTGAAGTTGTTTTTGAAACAGGAAGTATCGAGTGTTGCCGGGCCGGTCTCATCGCGTTCAAGCGACTTGATTCTGAATAAGCGCGAGTTTGAAACCACGCTGACCGTGGGCGACGGCCAGTTGCTCGCCATTGGCGGCCTGCTCAACGATGACGAACGCCGCACGATTGAGCGTATCCCATTGCTGAGCGACATTCCGATCATCGGCGAATTGTTCAAATCGCGCAGCCGCAGCCGCAGCAAGACCAACCTGATGGTCTTCATCCGGCCGACAATATTGCGAAGCCGCGCCGATGGCGATGCGCTGACCGCGCGTCGGTACGATTATGTCCGCCGTATGCAACTGGCGCGCAATCCCGAAATTGAACCGAGCATCGACGAGTTGCTGCGCGACTATATGGGCGCGGTGCCGCCGATTGCGCCTAATGTTGGTGCGGGCGATATCATGATCGGTGCAACCGACCAGCTGGAACGGCCTGTGACCGGGGGACCGCTACAACCGGCAGAAATACCGCCGAGCAACATCTCCACGACTAACGGGGGGGGCCAATGATCATCAGGCGCGGCGAAGCTGAATTGTCCGAAGCAACGCCCGCCGGGGTGATCGAGACGGCTGCCATTGTGCCAAACCCGCCTTTGCTCGATCTGCCTTATAATTTTGCCAAAACGCACGGCGTTGTGCTTCGTCATGAGAACGAAAACCGCATAACCGTGGCACTGCGCGAAGGCGCCGACCCGCTGATGCTTCTCGAAGTACGCCGTTATCTGGCGATGCCGTTCGATGTCGAGATGGCCGACAATGCGACCTTCGACCGCTATTTATCGGATCATTACGCAATGGACGGATCGGCTGCCGCAATGGCGGGTTCGATTGGCACCGGCGACAGCGATCTTTTGTCCGACATGCTGCCCAGCGCCGATGATTTGCTCGACAGTGCCGACGACGCGCCGGTCATTCGCCTAATCAACGGCATCATCGCCGAGGCGGTGCGGCAAGGCGTGTCGGACATTCACATCGAACCTTACGAGACCGGGCTGGTGGTCCGGATGCGCACCGACGGCGTGTTGCAGGAACGGCTGCGCCTACCCGCCAATGTCGCGCCCGTGGTCGTCAGCCGCATCAAGGTGATGGCGCGGCTCGACATTGCCGAGCGGCGGATCCCGCAGGACGGGCGTATCGGCCTGACACTGGGCGGGCGGCTCGTCGATGTCCGCGTTTCGACTTTGCCCGCGCGCGCAGGCGAGCGCGTCGTGATGCGGATTCTCGATAATGAAAATGCCGGAATTTCGCTAGACCTGCTTGGCATGTCCGACGATGCGTTAAAGATATTGGGCGATGCGCTGGCCGAACCCAATGGCATCATCCTCGTCACCGGGCCGACCGGATCGGGCAAGACAACGACGCTTTATGCGGGGCTTAAGCGCCTCAATGATGGCACACGCAATATCCTGACGGTCGAAGACCCTGTTGAATATGCGGTCGAGGGAATCGGCCAGACGCAGGTCAATGCCAAGGTCGGGATGACCTTTGCGGCGGGACTTCGCGCAATTTTGCGCCAAGACCCTGATGTCGTTATGGTCGGCGAAATCCGCGACCGCGAAACCGCCGACATTGCGGTGCAAGCGGCGCTCACCGGGCATCTGGTGCTGACAACCGTGCACACCAACGATGCGCTCGGTGCGATCACCCGGATGCGCGATATGAAGGTCGAGCCGTTCCTGCTGGCGTCGACCTTGCGCGCGGTGATTGCGCAGCGGCTGGTGCGGCGGTTATGCCCTGAATGCCGTGAGCCGGTGCAGGCCGATGGCAGCGTTGCATCATTGCTCGGCTTTGATCGCGGCACGGTCGTGTATCAGGCGGTTGGCTGCCCTGCATGCAAAAATACCGGCTATCAGGGGCGGATCGGTGTGTTCGAGGCGGTGCGCGTCGACGAAACCATCCGCCGCCTGATCAACGACGGCGGCGACGAGGCGATATTGGCGCGCCACGCTTTCCTCAACCAGGCCAACCTGAGCGCCGCCGCGCGCAAACTTGTTCGCTCCGGCCACACCACGCCAGAAGAGGCAATCCGCATTTCGCGGCGCGAGGATATCGCCGAAAATGCCTGACTTCGCCTATCACGCGATCGACCCCGATGGCCGCGAAAAGCGCGGGCGGATTGCGGCGGCAAATGACGACGTCGTGCGCGAACGGCTGACGCTGAGGAAGCTTTACATCGTGAGCGTCGAACCAGCAGCGGCGGCACCTTCGGTTATCGCCAACATGCCTTTGCGGCGCAAAGCGCGGCTCAATGCCAAACAGCTCACCTTGTTCACACGGCAGATGTCGTCGCTGGTGCAAGTCAGCCCGCTCGAAGAAGCGTTGCGCACAATCAGCCGCCAAAGCGAGCAGCCACATGTCCGCACAATATTGACCGAAGTGCATTCGGGCGTCGTCGAGGGTCAGCGCCTTTCCGAAGCAATGCGTCGCGAAGCGCCAAGCTTTCCCGCACTCTACCGCGCGATGATTGCGGCGGGTGAGGGAGCAGGCACCTTGCCGCTGATCACCGAGCGGCTCGCCGCTTTGCTTGAACGGCAGGCCGAGATGCGCGGCAAGCTAATCGGCGCGCTGGCCTATCCTGCGATCCTGTCGCTGGTTGCGATATTGGTGGTGACTGGCTTGATGGTCTCGGTGGTGCCGCGCGTGGTCGAGCAGTTTGACAATGTCGACCAGCAACTGCCGCTTATCACACGAATCGTGATCGGCATTTCGGCGTTTCTGGCGTCCTATTGGTGGGTGATCCTGATCGCGGTAATAATCGGCAGTCTGATTTTCTGGCGCGCGCTACAACAACCCGCTTTCCGGCTTTCGGTGGACAGAACAGTCCTGCGCATACCACTGCTCGGCAAGCTCCTGCGTAACCTTCACGCCGCGCGCATGGCGCGCACGTTGGCGACGATGGTCGCGAGCCGGTTGCCCTTGCTTGAAGGTTTACGCCTGACCGGCGGCACCATCCGCAACAAGGTTCTTTCGGGTGCCAATGACGAAATAGTCGAGGCGGTGCGCAGCGGCGGCAGCCTGTCGGGCGCGATGCGCGCGAGCGGGGTTTTCCCGCCGCTGCTCGTTTATCTGACGGCCAGCGGCGAAAGTGCGGGACAACTCGACACGATGCTCGAACGCGCCGCCGAATATCTCGAACGTGAATTTGACAATTTCACCAGCACGGCTTTGTCGTTGCTCGAACCGCTGATCATCGTCGCGATGGGCGGGGTTGTCGCTGTCATCATTTTGGCAATTCTCTTGCCTATCCTCCAACTGCAAAATCTAACGGGGATCTGATCATGCTGCGCATTCTATATCATCTGTTCACCGATACGTCGTTTCCGCATAGCAAGTTCCGCCGCAAGGCCATTAAGGCCCGGCGCAACGGTTTTACGCTGGTGGAAATGATGGTGACGCTTTTCATTCTTGCACTGCTGACCACGATTGTCGCGATCAACGTCCTGCCCAATCAGGACAAGGCGATGGTGCAAAAGGCAAAGGCCGATATCGCGGTGCTGGGGCAAGCGCTTGAAACCTACCGGCTTGACAATTTGACCTATCCCGATGCGAGCGCTGGCCTGCAAGCCTTGGTTACGCCGCCCGCTGGCGCCGGAAGCCGCGCCGAGGGTTATATCAAGAAACTGCCCAATGACCCGTGGAACCGGCCGTATCAATATAGCAATCCCGGCCGCAACGGCGCGTTCGACATATATTCGCTCGGTGCCGACGGCGCGCCCGGCGGCGAGAATGATAATGCGGATATTTACGGCGAGTAAGCCGTCAGATTCATTCATCAAGGACAACGAACGCGGCTTTACATTGGTCGAGCTGATGGTGGTGATTTTCATCATCGGCATCGCCAGCGCCGCGGTCGTGATGACCGCCGGCGCGCCGGACAGAGGAGCACGCGGCGAGGCCGAGCAACTGGCGGCGCGTATTGCTGCGCTCCGTGACCATGCCATATTGCAATCGCGGACTATGGCGGTCTGGGTGCGGCCCTCGGGCTATGGCTTCGAAGCGCGCGCAGAGGGGGTCTGGAAACCGCTGTCCGAAGCGCCTTTTGCCACGAGCGAATGGCGGCGCGGGACGAGCGTGCAGCTTGGCGGCGCGCGGCAAATGCGTGTTGCTTTTGACAGCACTGGTCTACCGTCTAGCGCCGCCAGCATCGCACTCAAGCGCGGTGATGCGCTGATTACCGTCAATTTGGCCGCTACAGGAGACGTCCGTGTCGCCCGATAATCGCCGTCCGCCAAATGGCTTTACATTGCTCGAAATTATGGTGGCGCTGGCGATTTTCAGCCTCGCGGCGCTGGCGATGGTGCGGCTGCAAGGTTATTCGGTGCGCTCGACCGCCAATCTCGGCGATAGCGGCATGGCATGGCAGGTCGCACGCAACGTCGCGGTGGAGATATTGTCCAACCCCGCGCCTCCCACCCTGGGCGAAACCGGCGGCGAGGAAGTCAACGGCGGCCAGCAATGGCGCTGGACAGCGACCACCGCCAAAACCGATGACGCCCGTTTGGTTCGCGTCGATATTGCGGTCACTGGAACCGGCAATGCGGCGCTGCGCAAGGCACAGCTGACGATAGCGCGGCCGGTCGAGCAGTGAGAGACCTGCCCGCTTCAGAGGCTGGCTTTACGCTTGTCGAACTGATGGTCGCATTGGCGATCTTTGCACTCATTTCGGTGGCCGGGGTGACATTGCTGCGCTCGGGCAGCGACACCCAGATCGCGGTCAAGAACCGTCTGGAAGGCCTCTCGCGCACCAACCGGCTGGCGAACGCACTGGAAAGCGATCTGGCGCAGGCCATCGCCCGCCCGGTGCGCGATGCAGCAGGGCAGCCTGTCCCGGCCTTCATCCAAAACGATTCCGATATGCCAGGTGCGTTATTCGGCTTTGTTCGCGCCGGATGGTCTAATTTCGATGATGCGCCGCGTGCCGGATTGCAGCGTGTTGCCTATATACTCGATAACAAGTCGCTCCGGCGCGCGGCATGGCCAATGCTCGATGGTGCGCAGCCCACCGAACCTGCGGTGCTGACCGAAAATGTCAGCGCGGCGCAGGTCCGTTTCCGCGACGATACCGGCGAATGGCGGCGCGACTGGACCGCGCAAGATGCCAGCGCGATGCCGCGGGCGGTGGAATTGCGGCTGACCGTGCAGGGCAAGCCCGAACAACGCATGCTGTTCCTCGTCGGACCGCAAACCCGCACCAAGCTGCGCGCTGAGTCCGAAGAAGGCGCGCAATGATGCGGCCTAAATCATCCGAACGCGGCGCCGCATTGCTGTCGGTGTTGCTGATGGTTGCGGTACTCGCCGTTATCGCGGCGACCACGCTCGACCGGCTGGCTTTGTCGAGCAAATTGTCGGGCAACGGCAATACGCTCGCGCAGGCGCGGATGTTCAGCTACGCCGCCGAAAATATCGCTGCGGCGCGACTCGAAGATTTGCTGGCGCGCGATGCGGCGCAGACTACATTGGCGGGAGACTGGCTCGGTAAAGAGCAAATCTTGCCGATACCCGTGGGCACGGCAACCGCGACGGTGCGCGACGGCGGCAATTGCTTCAATCTCAACAGCTTGGTGACTAAGGTCGAGGGCCGATATCAGTCGAGCGCTACCGGGCAGGATCAGTTTGTGTCTTTAATGGTCGTCCTTGGCATAAACGAGAATGTAGCGCGCCCGTTGGCTGCCGCTGCCGCCGACTGGGCAGACAGCGATACTACACCCTTGCAAAACGGGGCCGAGGATGACGCATATCGCGGCGCTGCGACGCCTCATCTCGCCGCCAATCGTCTATACGCCCATCCCAGCGAATTGCGCGCGGTCAAGGGTGCCACTCCCGCGATCTACGCCAAGCTGCGCGGCTGGATTTGCGCGCTGCCCGAGGCGGAATTATCACCGCTCAACGTCAACACCTTGTTGCCCGAACAAGCGCCTCTGCTCGCTATGTTATTCGCACCCAACAAGCTTAGCGCGGCCGCGGCGCGCAGCTATCTCGCCAAGCGGCCAGTGAGTGGCTATGGCAGCCTCATCCGATTCTGGGAGGCACCCGAGCTCGTGGCGCTCGGGCCGTCACCTCTGGTCCAAGGGCAGGTCAAACTGACGAGCAAATATTTCCTGTTGGACACCAACGTGTCGCTCGGCGAACTGGCTTTGCAAGGCGAAGCGATGATCGTCGGAAGCCCCGCACCCGCGCGCGTCATCTGGCGCAGCTGGGGCGAGCAGGAATGACAACGATCATCACCCGCTTTCCGGTTTCCGGCACCGATAATCCGCACGTCTGGCGCGTAACCGATGGCGAGTGGCAGGATATCGGCGCGCTATCCGATTTTGTTCCGGACACAGCTGATGACCGGGTGATGGCGCTTGTTTCGCCTGCCGACGCGCGCTGCATCTGGTCGTCCCTGCCCGATCTCGAGCTGCGGCAGGCTGAAGGCGTGGCGAAGCATCATGCGACCGAGCAATCGCTCGGCCTGGTCCATGCTGCGGCGCGCGTTGTGACCAGTGACGTTGTCGTAACCGCGACGATAGATCCTGCGACAATGCAGGCCGGGCTTGACCGATTGGCGTTACGCGGACTGAACCCCGACATCGTCTTACCTCTCGGGCTCGCCATAGATGCTGAAGCCGACCACATCGCGCGAGCCGAATTTGACGGCGTGATTGTGCTGCGCGGGCCGCGCTTTGCTATCCCCGACGAAGCGGTGTTTCGCGACTTGCTGATCGGCGAACACAAGGTCGATATATTGGGCTCGGGGCTGTTTCATGATATGCTGCTCAACGCCTGCGAACATCCGGTGCTCAATCTGCGCGAAGGTCTGTTTGCCAAACGCGAGCGCAGGCTCTGGGCGACTGCGGACCAACGCACATGGATCGTTCGTCTGGTATGCGCACTGTTCGTTGCAACGCTATTGCTCGGGGTTTTAACTCTGGCGCAATATTGGAGCGCGACTTCGACCGAAAATGACCGTGCACTGGCCGCTGCGCAAAAGGTCGATTCTTCGATTCAGGAAATCACCCAAGCCGAAACTCAACTCGACCGCGCGCTTCAGCAAAAAGGTTTGGCGAATGGACGATTTGCGCCACTGTCGGCTGGACTGTGGCGTGCAGTGAAAGCCGCGCCTAATGTATCTGCGCGTGAACTGCGTTACGGCAATGATGGCATATTGACCGTAACGCTGGCCGCCCCCGATTCGGGTAGCATTAACAAGGCACTGATTGCGATCCAGCAAGACGGATACCGCGTCACCGCAACGCCGAGGCGGGATAGCAGCGGTTCGACACTCGTTGATTTAACGATGAGGATGCCCTGATGGCCGCCTTGAGAAACTGGTTTGCCAAGCTGAGCGGCCGTGAGCAGTGGCTGATAACCATCGCGGGCGTGCTTGCAGCGTCGATCCTGCTGATATTCGGGATCATCCTGCCCAGCCTAGCCGCCATGGACCGAGCCGAAATCGCGCTTGACGAGGCGGTCCAGCGCCGGGGTCGGATCGAGGCAACGGTGGATGCAGCGCTCACGCAAAAGCCTTTCAGGTCGGCCGTCAACGGTGCAAATATCGACTTGATCGTAACCCAAGCTGCAGCAGAGAAAGGGTTTGACCTTGTCAAATCGGCCAATGCCGCACCAGGGCAAATGACCCTCCGCATGGATCAGGCGCGCGCACCCGCGTTGTTTGCATGGCTGACCGAGCTGGAAACGCAAGGGGTTGCAGTCCGCAGCATTACCTTGCGCAGCGGAACGAGTGGTAGCCTGACCGTCGATGCCCAACTGCATCAGGTAGCCCGGTGACGCGCCGCCGGATCTTTGCCTGCTCGGCGCTGCTGCTCGTCGTGGTTGCAGGCATCTTCATGCCGTTGCGCACTATCGTTGGCGGAGAAGGCGTCTCTGCGCGCAAAGTCGAGGGCATCATCTGGGACGGCTCCATCCGCGATTTGCGGATCGGAAAATTGCCCGTTGGTGACGTCAATGCCCGGCTGAATTTCCTGCCGTTGCTGCTGGGCCGCGCCCAAATTTCGTTGTCTCGCGGTGATGCACCTTTTGCGCCCGGGATCAGCGGCTCGGTCACCCGCCGTCTGGGCGGCGTTTCCATCGACGAGATAAAAGCGACAGTGCCTGTCGCGGCGTTGTTCGCTCCGCTTCCTGCCGAGAACCTTGAACTACAGGATTTTTCTGCGCGGTTCACGGCGGGTCGCTGCGCCGAGGTGAGCGGGAGCGTGCGGTTGACCCTAGCCAATACGGTGCCGGGGCTTGACCTTTCCAACGGCCTGCTCGCCAAACCGCGATGCGACCGCGGCCAATTGCTTATCGCGTTGCTCAGCCAGTCGGCGATGGAACATGTCGACATCCGCTTATCGGCAGACGGTGCCTACACCGCAACGGTCTTTCTTGAAGGAGACCGCGCCGAACAGGCAGGTTCGCTGATACTGGCAGGGTTCCGCCCCGTATCCGGCGGCTATCGCATGGTCCGGAAGGGCCGGCTCTGAGCAATATCTACGACAGCATAAGCGACCTGCTGTTCACGCTGCCGTTCTGGTTCCTGCTGGTCTCGTTGGCAATTTTGGGGGCGATTTGGGGTAGCTTTGTTGCCGCGATGTGCAGCCGCTGGCCGGGCGGCGAAAGTATCATAAATGGCCGGTCGCGCTGCGATCAATGCGCACGGCAAATTGCATCTTATGACTTGATTCCAGTCATCTCATATATCCTTTTGAACGGCAAATGCCGCAATTGTCGTCAAAGCATCGGCGTGATGCCATTTGCGACCGAAGTTGCAAGCGTATTGATCGCCGTGGTGCCAGCGCTGATACTGCCAGCAAGCCAAGCCACAGCGGCTGCCATTTTCGGCTGGACGATGCTGCCACTCATCTTGCTAGACTATCAGCATCTGTGGCTGCCAAATCGGCTAGTGCTATTATTGGCCGCTGTCGGGCTATTGGTCGGACCGATGCTGACAACCGATGTTATTTTACTGGATAGGTTTGTTGGCCTAGCGGTAGGCTTTCTCGGTTTGGAGGCGATCCGCTTGGCTTATAAAAAATACCGGCAACGCGACGGTATGGGCGCAGGCGATCCCAAACTGTTTGGCGCACTGGGGGGGTGGCTGGGGTGGCAGTTGCTGCCAATGACCCTTTTGATAGCCAGCATTATTGGTCTGGTGTTTGCCTCAATATTGCACCTGACCGCCAAAGATCATCGCACCGCTTATCCATTCGGCAGCTACTTGGGCCTTGCAGCGTATCTGGCGGTATTGATGCGATGAATGGCACACGCAAACAGTGCCGATGGTGCAACGATCATGCTGATTGAACGGCATAAGATGCTAACTGAGCGATATAATTTTTGTTAGGCTGTGGGCTATCACTGTCGTTGTCGACGATTGTCGAGACGACATAAATGATGTCACTACTTTTAACGACCCGGGATCAACGACCTGATAGTTGCGACTACCGGACGCCTCCAGATTGTTCGACATTCCTCAACAGGCGCTTGACCGCCAGTGTTCGGCGTCAGTCGCCGGGCGCAAACGCTTTTGAGGAGGTGTCGACATGGATCGATATGAAGAAGATATGTTCGACGAACTCGGCTTCGATGAAGCGGAGGGCGCTGCGGACAGCTACGACGACATGGACGAAGGTGACGAAGCCGACGAAATGGATGAAGGCGATGAAGCCGATTACATGGACGAAGGTGACGAAGCCGATGACATGGATGAGAGCAACCATTACGACGAGATGGACGAAGTCGATGAATATGACGAAGGTGACGAGTCCGACGAAAGTGATGAAGAAGCCTGGGATCATGCGCTTGGCCACGCCCTAGCCGCTGAAGATACCGACGAATTCTTTCGGCGGATCGCCAGAGCGGCACGCGGTGCGATCGGTGCTGTCCGGCGCGCAGCCCCGACGATAGGGCGAATTGCTCGGGCGGTCGCACCCGTTGCAAGCTTGATTCCTGGTGTCGGAACAGCCATTGGCGGTGTTGCCAATGTGGTCGGTCAGTTGATGGCTGACGAAGCGTCTGAGGAGGAAGCGCTTGATGCGTTTGCCGAACTCGCCGTTCGCAACCGTGCTGCAGTGCCCGTTGTCGCGGCGCTCGCGGCGCGGCGTGTACTCGGCCCGGCAGCGGCGCGGCTTCCCGCAGCAGCACGTGTGCAGGCCATCCGAACTGTCCGCCAAGCCGCAACACAGATGGTAAACCGGGGTGGTCCAACCGCGATCCGGGCCTTGCCTCGTATCGCGCGCAGCGTGCAACGTACAAGCGTCGCACGACGGACTCCAGCCGTCGTTCGTCCGCGTGTCCTCGCCCAGACGGCAAGGCGAGTGGTGCAGCGTAATCCGCGCCTGCGTCGCCAGCTGACACGTCCGTTGGGCGCCGGTCGGCGTGTGCTGAACCGGACCGGTGCAGCGGTACGGAGCGGTGCTGCGCCTGGTCGCGCCGTGCTGCGCGGCCGGATGCCTGGGATGGGCGGGATGGCCGGTGGCTTGGGCGGTGCGCTTGGTGGCTTGGGCGGCGCGCTGGGCGGCATGGGCGGTGGTCACCGCCGACGCCGGCGGTCCATCACCATCCGTGGTCCGGTTAGCATCAACATCCGACCCGCCTGACAGGCGAGCGAACAATAAGGATCGCGACGATGCGCTTGGATACACCCACTGGCCGGTTTCTGGACACTAAGTTTCGGGCTCTGAAAGCCCGGGCGGTCCGGTTATACAGGCTGACCCCAAGGCGGGTTGGGCTGCGGCCAGAGGATCTTCCTTACGCACCGTCGCGATCGCATTTTCACGCGGCAAACCGTCGTCTGACAAAGATCAGTCAGCGCATTTCCAGCGAAATTTCCGCAATCGAGCGGACTTGGCCCCCCGCGACCCCCGAGCGCGCGCTCAGCCAGATGGCGATGCTCGACCGCCAAATTGACCGTGTTCGCCGCACATTCGGAATGTTCTTTGAGGTATTGAGCCAACGCGGGTCATCATTTGCACCTGCACTTGCCGCCCATGACGTGATCGCTGCAGATTGCTATGCCATCATTCGTGCGACGCTGCCCGAGGTGTTCGGCGGTCCACTCATCAAACCACTGACGTATATGGAGCACGGATATTCGCCCGCCACCCAGCGGCGTGGTGTCGCGCTGTCCCGACTGCTCGGCGATAGCAACCCGTTTCCGGTCATCCGTATCCCGTGGGACCGCGACAATCCGTGGCAGTCAGTTTTCCTGCATGAGGTTTCGCACAACCTCCACGCCGATATGGGCGTGTGGCAGGAAAACGCGACCGCCGTAGGTACGCGGCTGACGCGTGAGCGGTTCGATCCACTGGTCGTCACGATCTTCCGGCGCTGGCACAAAGAAATTTTCGCCGATCTTGCCGCCTTGCTGCTTGGTGGCACGGCTTCGGCTTGGGGAATGATGGAGTTTCTGTCCCATCCCGGCGCACGCGCGCTGACCTATCGCCCCGGAGGTGCGCATCCGACAGGATATATCCGCGTTTTGATGCTGACCGAGATGATGCGGCGCATGGGGTTTCCCGAAGAGGCAGCACGGGCCGATAAGGTTTGGCGCCGACTATACAACCCGGCACGCGGCCACCGTATGCCCGCGGTCCTTCTCGCAGCAGTTCCACGTGCGATTCCTGCTATTATTGACGAGATTGCCTACCAGCCGCGCCGCGGCCTTGGCCAGCATGCGCTCGCCGATGCCATTCCGTTTAGCCGAAGTGATGAAGCCCGTATCCGGCGTGGGGGTATCGCTATCGCGGCCGGCAGGATGCCGACTGGATTGCCGCCACGATTTCTTGTTTCGGCGAGCCGCTTTGCCCTCGAATCCGGCGCTGATCCGCAGAAAATATCAAAGTTGGTGATCGGCCATTTAGCAGGACTCTACAGCGCTACCCATATGAACCATATTCCAATCACCGCCATCGCAGCATGAGGGCCGACACCATGACAGACGCCAGCACGACCAACTTCGCCGCCCGGACTAACCGGTCCCAGCGCACTATTGCGGTCGATAATTTTCTGCGTAAATCCTTGCGCGTGAGTGACCCGCACGATCCGACGCAGGTCGCAAACGCCCTGCTATCGCGTTATCCGGAGGAAGCAGATCGCGACCGCCGCGAGCGCGAAGGGTTGTCCTACGCCAGTCCGGGCGGGGCCACCGCGCCAGTAGCGCTCACGCTGAATGCTGGCACCATCGAGCTCGAGACAGCACGCGGCGATCTTGAGCGCGACCTCCAGACTCTGACGACATTATCGCAGTTGAAGGACATCACGATCGAAATGACGGGCTGGGGCCGGGCAATCCGGCAGGCTGCGAGCGACGGACTATCGGCAGCGCGGCTAGCCCTCGACTCGGTCAACAGAGACACCGCGCTGGCCGCACGGCGGACGCTGTGCGAATATGCCCGGCTGGCACGCTTTGTCGGCGCCATGTCAGATGGAAGCGGTTTGTATTTCCGCAGATTAGCGCAAAGCTGCGACGTGCTGGCCGCGCTTATCCTCGTTGGCATCGGTGAGGGGCTGGCCGCCAGTGGTATTACCCGTTCGACCGCAATGGTCCGTGTAGCAGCCAGTGAACTGCAAACACGGCGTAATGCCGTCATCATGGCGCTTCGCGGATTAACCGGTTCGGTCGATGCGACTTTGCAGCCCGACCAATATCCGCGCGGTGTGCTGGGCTATCAAGCGTTGAGGCGCAGCCTTGAGGCCGGTGGCCAGGCCGACCTTGTCGCGCTCCTAGAGGAGAATGCGCTTGCGGCTGCGATGGATCAGCTCGTCGACCTGACGACCGGTGCCAGCGTGGCAGGTCTGCGCGAGCTTTCGACGACGGCTTCGTTGTTGACCCACCGGTTTACACGGCTTGTTCAATATGGTCGCTCTTTTCCTGTGCCGAACGGTATTGTCGATGAATTTACCGTTCCTGAATCGCCACCATTGCTGAACTTTGTTGCCCAGCTTCAGCTTTTCGTCGACGCCTTTACGATGTCGGGGAGCAGTCGTTTGCTCTATCTCGCGCGGCCGCCGATCTTGGCTTACGGCTTGTACAGCACCGGCGACAATATCCCGGCTAATCGCCTGACGCGGCTTGCAATTGCGCGCGGTAATCTTGCCAGCGCGATAGACTGCTTTGCGGGTTGCGGATGCGACAGTGACGGTATCCGGTGTATCGTGATGTTCGATTTTGTACTGTCGATGGTTGATCGCGCAATTGATTTGTATGCTGTCGGCACGAACGACGATGGCCGCGGCGAAGCGGAACAGCGCGCGATCGCGTCTGGCTTGCTCGCGGTGCGCGCTGTCAGTTTTGCCGATGACGACGATCCGAACGATCCCGATCCCATGCATGATCCAAAGGACAACGATCTTGACTTCGAATGCAGTCTGGGTTCGGCGATCCGCAGCAGCGTGCGCGCAATCCGTGCCGAGCTGGTGACAGCAATGTTCCCTAACCAGCAGTTTGCGCTCGACACAGCAAGTATGCAGCTTGCGGCAAAGGAGCTTCGCGTGGCGTATGCCGCCGAAGCGCAGACCGAAGCGCTGGTTCGCCGTCTGGTGGCAGGTTGTGCCAATCATGACATTTTCGCGCCTGCCCTGGGTAACGGTGACGAGCTTGGCGATTCACTCGTCCGCTTGCTCATCCGCCGCACGCTTGCCTCGCTCGGTGTCAATTCGGTCACGCTCGATCAGCGGATCGGAATCCCCTGGACGACCGCCAGTTCGCTGTCGGCCATCCTCAACAGCACCGCCCCGATGGGCCAGTGAAGCCTGCGATTTCTGGAGATCGATTATGTTCAATGCTCAGCCCCCCGAAGCCCGCAACGCCTTTCACCGCGCGCAATTGCGAATTGCGCAGAGTATCGACGCGCTAAAGGTCGAGCCGCCGCCGCCCGATGACAATATTGCGATTGCCATCAACAAAGTCGCCGACGCCATCGCCGGCGTAAACACCACGATGCAGAGCCTCGATCATAGCGAGACCGACAACGTTGTAGCGCTTTATGCCGTTGGCTTTGGACCATTTGGCGGCGTTTCCGAACATTCGGCAACGGGACATTGGATCCGCAACGCTTGGTCTATAGTCAGTAAAAAGCCGACAATTTGCGACATCGCGGCGCTGTCGGGCAAGAACAAAGGTAATTTCGAGAACACGCTGCGCGACACACGCCACGAATATGACGCGTTCGTCGCAGCATTGTCCGACGCCGACATCACCCGTTTTCTAAGACTGGCAGGCGACGTCTGCAAAAGAATAGGCCCGCCGCTCAGCGACCCCGATCCCGATCCCACGCAGACGACAGCTTAACCCGGCACATCCGCCCACCCACGCAGAATGAGGTCAGACCATGGCGAACGAATCCAACGAAGTGATCAAGCGGCTTTTCCAGCGCTTTTTCCGGGACGAGCTGCCCGGTCTGTCGGCGACCGACCGCGCAGCGTTTGAAAGCGA
>JANLRW010000023.1:0-5316 GCA_031361925.1 Sphingomonadales bacterium | reverse complement strand
GCGACCAAGGCTGGCGTCGAGGGTGACGGCTTCACCGTCCACACGCCATTGCTGCACATGAGCAAGGCTGACATTGCCACTGAAGCCGCGCGGCTTGGTCTTGATGCCGGAATAAGCTGGTCTTGCTATGACCCCACGCCTGATAACAAGGCTTGCGGTCAATGCGATAGCTGCCGCCTGCGGGCTAAGGGTTTTGCCGATGCGGGACTGGCCGACCCGACCGTTTACGCATGAGCTATGCGGTGAAAGAGATTTTCCTGACATTACAGGGTGAGGGCGTTCATGCCGGACGCCGCGCGGTGTTTCTGCGCTTTGCCGGATGCAATTTGTGGACCGGCCGCGAGGAAGACCGCAGCACCGCCGTGTGCCAGTTTTGTGATACCGATTTTGTTGGCATGAACGGCGAAAATGGTGGGCGCTACGACCCTAATGCGCTGGCCTCTAAGGTGGCTGAACTGTGGGGCGAAGGTAGCGGTCATCGCTACGTGGTAATGACCGGTGGCGAGCCGATGTTGCAGGTTGACGATGCCATCATCGACGCGCTCCACGGCGGAGGTTTTACAATAGCCATCGAGAGCAATGGCACATTGCCAGTCCACGCGCACATCGACTGGGTGTGTATCAGCCCCAAGGCCGGTTCCGAAATCGTGCAACGCAGCGGCGATGAATTGAAGCTTGTTTGGCCGCAACCGCGCAGTGACACCGCTGCGATGGAGCAATGGGACTTCGCCAACTTCCTGGTCCAACCGATGGACAGTGGCGACGAGTCGCTTAATCGAGCAAATATCGAAGCTGCCACAGCGTTCGTAAACGCCAACCCCAAATGGCGCTTGTCTTTGCAAAATCACAAGATTTTGGGTCTGCCCTGACGCCATAGTAAACAGCTTTGACATAGCGGCCGGTTAGTGACAGTCTCATTACCGGAGAGTATCGGGAGAGAGCAAGATGGCTAAAGCCACCAACGCGGCGCAAGGTCGGGCGCACAAGAGCTATGCCAAGCGGATCAGCGACCATGTCGCGATCAGCCTCGTCGTATATACGCTGGCGTTAATTTTTGTCACATCACCCGCGATGGAATCGAAAGGCACCTCGATCCTGCCGTATTTCATGCTGGTGGTGTTCGTGGCGATGGTCATTCCTGCCTGCCGCAAGATGGAACAGCGTTGGCAAACGCTTGAGACAAGCGACCTCGGCGATGGCGGTTTGGCAACGCGCTTCACGGTGGACCGGGTGAAATTATGGGCAGGGGCTATCCTCATCCCCATCATATTGGCGGTTATTTTCACCATATTCTAAGACCCGGCCTAATTGACCCGGCAAAGTCCCGCGCCTAAGCGTGGCCGATGTTAAAGCCGAATGAAGCGCTTGATCGCGCGCAAAATCTTGTTTCCCAAGCCATCAAAGCCGGGGCCGATGCCGCCGATGCCGTTTATGTATGCGATGCGTCGACCGAGGTCCAAGTGCGGCTGGGCGCGCTTGAAGATGTCGCGCGTTCCGAAGGCGAGGACATTGGTCTCCGCGTATTCGTCGGCCAGCGTTCGGCAACGATCTCGTCATCCAATATGAATCCGGCGATTTTGGCTGGATTTGTCACACGCGCCATCGACATGGCAAAGGAAGCGCCCGAGGACCAATATGCAGGGCTGGCACCCGTAGACCGGTTGCTGACGGGCGATCTGCCTGATCTCGATGCCGACGACGGGCAAGACCCTGACCCCGGCGCATTACGGGCCGCTGCGCTCGAATGCGAGGACGCCGCTAGGGCGATTTCCGGCGTGACCAATAGCGAGGGCGCAGGCGCAAGTGCCGGGCGAACGATCTTCGCGCTGGCCACCAGCCACGGCTTTGCCGGCGTCAAATCGGCGTCAGGCTACGGTATATCAGCGAGCGTGCTGGCGGGCGAAGGTGATGCCAAAGAGCGCGATTATGACTGGCGCTCGGCGCGGCATTTGGCCGATCTCGATGATCCGGCGTCGGTCGGCAAGCGTGCAGGCGAACGCTCGGTCGCGCGCGTCAATCCCGGCACGCTCAAAAGCGGACAGATGCCAGTGGTGTTTGATCCGCGCGTCGGCAGTTCGTTTGTCGGGCATTTGCTGGGCGGCATTGGCGGTTCGTCGATAGCGCGTAAAACCAGCTTCCTGCTCGATGCAAACGGCGCGCAATTGTTCGATAGCGGCATTTCGATCATCGACGACCCGCACCGCAAACGCGGACTCGGGTCGAAGGCATTTGACGGCGAAGGTCTGCCCACTGCGAGGCGCAATATTATCGACAAGGGCGTGCTCACCGGGTGGCTGATGGAAAGCGCATCGGCGCGGCAACTGGGGCTGGAGCCGACTGGCCATGCGAGCCGGGGTGTAAGCGGCGCGCCCGGGGTTAGTGTATCAAACATCCATCTGGAAGGTGGCAGCGTAAGTCCTGCTGAATTGATGGCCGATATCAAGCACGGCATTTATATCCACGAACTAGCGGGACAGGGCGTCAATCCGGTTACCGGCGATTACAGCCGCGGTGCCGCCGGTTTCCTCATCATCGACGGCGAAATAGCCGGGCCAGTCAGCGAATTCACGATTGCCGGAAACTTGAAGGACATGTTCAAGGCGATGACCGCCGCCAATGACCTGGCATTCATCCGCAGCAACAACGTGCCGACCTTGCGGATCGACGGGATGATGATCGCGGGTGCCTGAGCGCACCCTTGACCGGGACGCGGTGATCGCCGCCACGCAGGAGGCTGCGGCGCTCGCCTTCAATAGTTGGCGCGATGGCGCGGTGCCCGACACCAAGGTCTGGGACAAGAGCAAGAATAATCCGGTGAGCGATATCGACATGGCGGTCGATGCGCTGCTGACCGAGCGATTACGTGGTATATTGCCCGCGGCGGCTTGGTTGTCCGAAGAAACCGTAGATGACCCGGCAAGGCTCGATGCGCGGCTTTTGTGGCTGGTCGATCCTATCGACGGCACGCGCGATTATGTGCGCGGTCGCAGCGGCTGGTGCGTCTCGGTTGCGCTCGTTGCCGACGGGCAGCCAATATTTGCGGTGATGGCGGCACCGGCGCAGGACAAGCTTTGGGTTGCGGCAAGCGGTGAGGGCGTGACTTGCAATGGTGAACGCCTCTCTGGAAGCGCGCGGCAGGAATTTGTCGGCTCGCGCGTGCCCGCCGACGATCTTCCTAAACTCGACCGGGACCTTGTCACGGTCGAAAAGCCGAACAGCATTGCGATGCGCATGACGATGGTCGCCTGCGACCGTGCCGATCTAGTTGCGTCGCTTCGCTGGGGCAATGAATGGGATATCGCCGCTGCGCATCTGGTTGCGCAAGAGGCGGGGGCGGTGGTTAGCGACGCGCTGGGGCAGCCGATACTTTATAACAAACGCGAGCCGCTCGATTTCGGGCTGATTTGTTGCGCGCCCGGCATCCACGACGCAGCAGTCGAACGGCTTTCGGAACGCGCGGCTAAGCTTTTGCGCGAGGCCTAGTCCACAACGCACCGCGTTCCATATCGCGCGGGTTGTTGGCGAGTGCATCGACAAACGCTTTTCTTACCCAGCGAAATTTCTCAGGACGGCTGGTGTAGACGCGTTCATCCCAAGCATGTTCGCCCTTCGCGCGCACTTTGCGGGCAATTTCGCCATAAATCCCTGCCGCCGAAAGCACGGCCCAGCGCGCGCGGAGAGGAAGCGCCGCCGCCCCGACGCGCGCCGACGCCTCATGTTGCTCGGCTTCATCGGCAAGCCAGCGGCCTATCAAGGCCAGCTTCTTGCGGTTATGCGGCTTCATATGCTCGCCAGGGCCAATGTCGAGCGTCGCCAGCCAGTCATCAGGCAAATAGCATCGTCCGGCTTCATCATCCTCGGATATGTCGCGCGCAATATTGGCCAGCTGGAAAGCCAGCCCAAGATCGCAAGCACGGTCAAGCGTCGCCTCGTCATCGGGCGACACGCCCATCACCACTGCCATCATCACGCCAACCGCGCCCGCAACATGATAGCAATAACGGTAGAGATCGGTTTCGCGCCGCGGATGCCAGTCGGCGGCGTCGAGTGCGAAGCCCTCGATGACATCATCGGCCATTTTCTGCGTTAGCCCGCATTCGCGCGCGACCACGCCGAGGCAGTCAAATGCTGGTTCGCCCGTCGGCTTGCCAAGCAATGCCTTGGCGGTGAGTTCGCGTATGATCGCGAGTTGTGCCACCGGGTCAGTGACTACTTCCATCGCCCCGCCGTGATCCTGGCCATCTGCCATATCATCGCATTTGCGGCACCAGGCATAGAGCAGCCACACCCGCTCGCGCGTTGTTTTGTCGAACAATCGGCTAGCAAAGCGGAAGGATTTGGACCCGCGCGCGATGCTCTCCTGCGCGAAGGCGACGAGCGCCGCGCGGTCAGTCACAAATCATCCGCCTTCATCTGGAAGATATTTTTGTGCGGCACATAAGCCGTCATCTTGTCGAGCAACCCGTCGAGCGTGTCGTCAACGATCATGATCCCGGCATGTTGCGGACGGATGAAGCCGGTGTCGATCATATGCCTATTGAACGCGATAAGCTGGTCGTAAAAGCCTGCGACGTTGAGAACGCCGACGGGCTTACTGTGATAGCCCAGTTGCGACCAGCTGATCGCCTCCCATAATTCGTCCATAGTGCCAACGCCGCCGGGGATAGTTATAAAACCGTCGGACAGGTCGGTAAAACGCGCTTTGCGTTCGTGCATGCCGGAAACGACATGCAATTCGGTGCAGCCTTTATGTGCCACTTCGGCGCCGACAAGCGCTTCAGGGATGACGCCGATGACTTCGCCGCCCGCCTCTAGTGCAGCGTCCGCAACCGCGCCCATCAGGCCCAAGCGGCCGCCACCATACACGACGCCGATACCGCGTTGGGCAAGCGCTCGGCCAACTTCCGCCGCCGCCATGATGTAAATCGGGTTTTCGGGCGTTGCGGACCCGCAATAGACGGCAAGGCGTTTCACTGGACCCGGCCCTCGCCGCATATGTCGCGCATTAACGCGTGGATTTCGCTCCTGTCGGGGGCAGGCCAGGGACCAAACTTCAGGCCGTTCTCAACGTCGCCTTTCCGCCAAGGGAAAAATCCCTTGATCGTGGCAATTTGGTTGTTTTCACAATCCACTGCGTTCGAGATATCTGCTTGCATGCCCAATTTGCCGTCACCGCCGGAAAGCGCCCTCAACAAAACGACGGGATATTCTCGCTGCTCGAAAAAAATCGTACCTTTTGCATTGCGATCCCACCAAACTTGCAGGCCTTCTTTCTCGTCCACTTTTACCCAAGCAGGTTGATGGTCGGGATCGAGA
>JANLRW010000014.1:0-7605 GCA_031361925.1 Sphingomonadales bacterium | reverse complement strand
ATGATGCTTCCAGCTCGAACCCTTCTGCACGGACGCCATAGCCGACGTCTCCCGCCGCGCATGCACCCGTAGTTGCCGCTGCCGCGTTGAAGTTCGCGCCTGCTGCCGATGTGCTCTGGTCACGGTCCGCTCCGGCCAAACTGGTGCCGCAGCCGTTTATCGACTGCACTAGGAACACGGTGCCATTAAAGGTATTTAGCTGAAAATTGCTGAAATCCGACCGGAACGCCGATACGCTTAAGCTAAATGGCCCGGTTGAATATTTCGCGCCGAGTTCATAGCTGTCGACCAGTTCCGGGTCGAATTGCAACCTGCCGACCAAGGCCTGCGCGCCGCCTGAAGCCGCGAACGTACCAATAGGCGATTTCAGTGCCGAACGGTCGAGGTTGAAGCCACCTGCCTTATACCCGCGCGCAAAGCTGGTGTAGAGCAACAAATCGTCGGTTGGCTTCCACGACAGGATTGCAGTGCCGGTGAATTCATCTTCGCTGCGCTTGTCGTTAATCGAAACGCCGTTCAATTCGGCCGTCGAGTTGCCTTGGCAAGCCAGACCGATGAGCGAACCCGATAGTGCACGTGCCGTTGCGGTGGTCAACGGATTGATCAGATCGTCCGATACCAGACCTTGGATGGCGGTGCAGGCGGTGTTGTCGTTGCCGAACGTAGCATTAAACTTCTTTTTGTCGCTCGTGTACCGAATGCCCAATGTCAGATCGAGCGCATCGGTGATGTGCAAGATGTTATGGGTAAAGGCAGCAAAGTTGGTACCGTTCTGGAAATAACGGTCGTTGGTCGTGCCCAGATTGTTGAGATTATCAAGCCGCGTGAATGCCGCCAGAACATCCGGACCCGACAGTCCCGAAGCGCCGCCGATCGTGGCCGTTCCAACGACGGGCACCACACAGGACGGGTTGGTGGGTGAATACAGCCCCGCCAGACCGCCGCCCGAAATGATCCGGCAGGTGGCAAAGCGGCCATATTGGTTACCGAACCGCAGATTGTCGCGCACGGTCAGTTTTTCGTTGGAGAAAAATCCGCCGACGAGCCAGTCGAGCTTGCCGTCAAACGCTTCACCTTGCAGACGCAGTTCCTGAGTAAAGGTATGGAACTGGCGATAGGCGTCTTTGCTTTTCGCGCGGTATAATATGTCGACCTCGCCATAATCGGTGTCGGACGCCTGTCCCGAACGATATTGGCGGTAAGCGGTAATCGAGGTCAGTGTCGCGCCGCCGAAATCATAATCAATCTGTCCCGAAAAGCCGTAATCTTTTGTCTCGCCCGCGAACTCACGGTTGGCGCTGACTGATACGTCGCGGCTATAGCCTTGGTTGAACGCCCCCAATGGCTGGCCCAAGTCGCGCAGCACGTTTATGATGTTGTTTGTCGTCGGTGTTGATGCCACGCCAACCGTGCTTGGATTGTTCAGATCGCCGATGAACTGGTTGACTGTCCTATCGACGTAGGTCGCGGCGCAGCATTTTTCCGAGCGCTTGGTATAATCAGCGATCAGCCGGATCGACAGCGCATCGGTGGGTTCGAACAACAACTGTCCGCGCAGGAAATACCGGTCGCGGTCGTTGATGTCCTTACCGTTTTGCTGGTCGGTGTAGAAACCGTCGCGCTTCACGTAAACGCCGTCAACGCGGAATGCGAGCTGCTCGCTGATCGGGCCAGTGAAGCTCGATGCGGCGCGCATGAAGTTGTAATTTCCGTAGGTCAGCTCGCCGGTTCCGCCAAAGGTGAACGACGGCTTTTTTGAATAGATGCTGATCAGGCCCGCCGACGAGTTGCGTCCGCCAAGTGTACCCTGAGGTCCGCGCTGGACTTCGACACGGTCGATCTCGCCTAGTTCGTTAAGCCCGATGCCTGAACGCGAACGGTAAACGCCATCGATAAAGACAGGAACTGAGCTTTCGAGACCGGGGTTATCGCCGACGGTACCGATGCCTCGTATACGCGCCGAGCCATTGGCTTCCGAACCAGTCGAGGACACGAGCAGCGAAGGTGCCACTTGGTTCAACTGCCGGATGTCGTTCGCGCCACTGTTTTGCAGCGTCTCGGCATTGACCGCCGAAATCGCGACCGGAACGTCCGATAAAAGTTGGGTGCGGCCTTGCGCGGTAACGACAATCTCTTCGTCATCAGTTGCGCCGTCTTCAGCCTGCGGTTCTTCCTGTGCAAAAGCGATTGAAGGCAACGCCAGGGCAGCTGTCGCCGCCGAAAGCGCAAGCACAGTTCTCGCGATGTTAAAAGTCTTGGACATCATACTCTCCCGCTGTTTTTGATTTATTTGTGACATCGCTAACGCAGATTGTATTTTTCGTCACGCGAATGAAACTTAATGTCGCATATTTTCGGTAAACTGCGTCAAAATTGCAACATACGTATGTATAGCATATCTAGCGGGCTTCGCCGGACGTTGTTTCGGCCTGCCCACCGATTTTGTATACAGGTCGGCCGCCGACCCAAGTTTCCCTTACGGTCGCCTTGCGCAATTCGGCTGGCGAGGAAAGCAACGGATCGACGTCTATCAATATAAAGTCGGCTTGGTGACCGGGCGTCAATGATCCAACCTTATCCTCGGCAAAAGCGGCGTATGCGGCGCCGATGGTGAAACCGGCCAGCGCCTGCTCCCTGCTCACGCGCTCTTCGGGTCGCCAACCGCCGAAGGGCTGGCCATTGGCATCCTCGCGCGTGATTGCGGCGGCAAGACCGGCAAATGGATCGGCGGACTCAATCGGAACGTCCGATCCGAATGCGAGCTTGCCGCCGGCCTTGGCGATGGATTGCCAGGCATAAGCGCCAGCCAGTCGCCCCTGTCCGAGCCTTGCCTCTGCCATTGTCCGGTCGGACGTTTGGTGGACTGGCTGCATCGATGAGATAATGCCATGCTTACCAAGCCTTTGCAGGTCGACTGGATCGACGATCTGCACATGCTCGATGCGCCAGCGTTGGTCGCCCTTATAGGTTTCGGCGAGTTCCTCGACCGCGCCGATTACTTCCGCGTTGGCGGCATCGCCAATGGCGTGCACGGCGGTTTGAAAACCGTCCATCGATGCGCGCACCATTAGGTTGCGGATTTCGGCGCTCGCGAGAAATTGAAGTCCGGTCTGTCCGGGCGCATCGGTATAGGGTTTCTTGAGCCAGGCGCCCCGGCTGCCCAGTGCGCCATCGAGAAACAGCTTCACCCCGCCGAGACGGAGCTTGTCATCATAGAGCCACGGCGTCGGGCGCGGTCCTGCGATGGCGACCATAGCATCGATGCCGCCTGCATAGCCGAAAATCCGTATCGACAACCAGCCGCCATCGCCCGCCCGGCGATAGCTTTGCCAATCGTCCATTTTTGTGCCCATGTCGGCAATTGCGGTGATGCCTTGCGAGAGCAGTTTCTTTTGCGCTTCGCCCAACGCAACATCGCGTTCGGCTGGTTTGGGCGCGGGGACAAATTTACCGACGAGTTTGAACGCGGCATCGACAAAGATGCCATTGGGCTTGCCGCCCGAAAGCTCAATACGCCCGCCGGGAGGTGATTTGCTCGCCGCCGTCACACCGGCGATTTCCATTGCGCGGCTGTTTGCCCATCCTGCATGGCCGTCAACGCGCGTGAGCCAGACCGGCCGGTCGGCGACTGCGGCATCGAGGTCTGCGGCAGTCGGGAAACGACCTAAACCCCATTTTTCCTGATTCCATCCGCTCCCGATAATCCACGGTCGTTCCGGATTCTTTGCGGCATAATCGCGGATCGCGGCTTGCGCCTCGGCCAAGCTGTTAGTGGCCGACAGATCTAGCGTGAGTAACTGGAAACCCAGTGCCATGACATGGCCATGCGCGTCGATTAGCCCCGGCAACATCGTCGCGCCGCGTCCGTCGTAGCGGAAGTCGAGTTGCTTGGGCAGCTTGTCCTTCTTGGTGAGAAGTTCGGTGACCTTGCCATCCTTGCCGACCAGCATGGCGGTAAAGCGGATGACCTTGCCGTCCTTGTCCAGCGTGATGCCGTTTACATTTTCGACAAGGCCGTCGGCAAAAGCGGGGACGGCAAGAACTAATGCGGCAGCTGCGAGAAACGTCTTCATCCTTTGGGTAACCTTTTTACAATTGCGCTGGTATCCATTCGCCCGCCGCCCATTTGCTGGACGTCGGCGTAGAACTGGTCGATGAGCGCAGTGATCGGCAGCGTTGCACCAAGCGCGCGCGCCTCTTCGAACGCCAGCCCTAGATCCTTGCGCATCCAATCAACAGCGAAACCGAAATCGAATTTTTCCTCGGCCATGGTCGCCCAGCGGTTGTCCATTTGCCAGCTTTGTGCTGCACCACCCGAAATGGCTTCATAGACCTTGGCGACATCGAGTTCTGCGGACTGCGCGAAACGCAACGCTTCCGAGAGCGACTGGATCACGCCGGCAAAGGCGATCTGGTTGCACATCTTCGTCGTCTGCCCGGTGCCGGGGCCGCCGACATGGACGATGCGTTTCGAATAAGGCTCCATGATCGGGCGCGCTGCCTCCATCGAGGACTCGCTGCCGCCGCACATGATGGCAAGCGTACCGTTTTCGGCACCGATCTGCCCGCCCGTCAGCGGCGCGTCGACCACCAGCAGCCCGCGCGATTTTGCCTCAACCCCCAATTGCCGCGCGATGCGCGCTGAAACCGTGGTGTGGTCGATATAAAGACTACCCTTCGCCATCGCAGCAAACGCACCTTCGCGACCGAGCGTAACGCCAGCCAGATCGTCATCAGTGCCAACGCAGCTAATGACGACCTGTGCGTCCTTGGCGGCTTCGGCAGGCGACATCGCCAGTGTGCCGCCGTGCGCTGCGACCCACGTTTCGGCCTTGGCACGTGATCGGTTATAAACGGTCAGGTCATGCCCCGCGCCCGAAAGATGCCGCGCGATGGGGCCGCCCATGACTCCGAGGCCAATGAAAGCAATTCTTGTCATGGCCCTGTCCTTAAACGCTGTTTCATCGCTGCGCCAGATGCGTTAGGGCCGCTGTCTATGTCCGACCTGCTAACCCTCGACCATGTCCGCGCCGCCCACGCGCGCATCCGCGAATCCATCGTCGCGACACCGACGCTGCACAGTCAGACTTTGTCGAAGCTGACCGGTGCCAACATTTACCTGAAGTTCGAGAACCTCCAGTTTACCGCTGCCTACAAGGAACGCGGTGCACTTAACGCGTTGCTACTGCTGACCGATGAACAACGCGCCAAGGGCGTCATCGCGGCGTCGGCGGGTAACCATGCGCAGGGGCTAAGCTATCACGCGACGCGGCTGGGGATTCCGGCGACGATCGTCATGCCGGTGCCGACACCGACCGTTAAGGTCATGCAGACCGAAAGCGTCGGCGGGCTTGTCGTGCTGCACGGCGAGAGTTTTGATGATGCCTATAAACATGCGCGCCTGCTTGAAGTGGAGCAGGGGCTAACCTTCGTCCACCCCTTCGACGATCCTAACGTTGCCGCAGGGCAGGGGACTGTTGCGCTCGAAATGCTGGAGAGCATTCCCTCGCTCGACATGCTGGTGGTTCCCATCGGCGGCGGCGGTTTGCTCTCGGGCATGGGCACAGCGGCGCGCGAACTGAAGCCAGATATCGGTTTGATCGGTGTGCAGGCTGAGCTTTATCCTTCGATGTACGCCTTGCTCAAAAACCAGCACTTGCCGTGCGAAGGCGATACTTTGGCTGAGGGCATTGCGGTCAAGGTTCCGGGCAGTTTCACTTCCGAGGTCATTCGCGGGCTGGTAGACGACATCGTGCTGGTCAGCGAGGCGCAGCTCGAAAGCGCGGTCAGCTTGCTGCTTCAGATCGAAAAAACCGTGGTTGAAGGTGCCGGTGCAGCGGGCTTGGCCGCCGTCATGGCAAACCCCGAATTGTTTGCCGGCAAAAATATCGGCATCGTCCTTTGCGGCGGCAATATTGACACAAGGTTGCTCGCCAACGTGCTGTTGCGCGACCTTGCGCGCTCGGGTCGCCTTGCGCGTTTGCGCATCACGTTGCAGGATCGCCCCGGTGCGCTGTTCAAGGTCATGCGCCTGTTCAACGATCACAATATCAACATCATCGAGATCTATCACCAGCGGATCTTCACAACTTTGCCCGCCAAAGGCCTGATCACCGATATCGAATGTGAAGCGCGCGATTCGCACCAATTGCAGGGCTTGGTTGCCGGTCTGGATGCGGCGGGATACAAGGTCGAACAGGTCGAATTAAATAAGTGAATCGTTGATACCGATTTTCGTGGTAAATGCCCTTTCCAGTCGCCAAATTGCGGTGCATAAAAGAGTCAACAACGACCGCAGTATTTGGTCTCGAGAACGGATATTTGATGAGCGCACCAGTCCGCTTTCCACGCTTCTTTGTGACCAACCCGGGACCGTGCCCGTATTTGCCAGGGAAAACCGAGCGCAAGGTATTCACCGAACTCAACGGCCCTCATGCCGACGAACTGAACGACGCGCTTGGCCGTATCGGTTTTCGCCGTAGCCAGAATGTCGCCTATCGCCCAAGTTGCATCGACTGCAAATCCTGCATCTCGGTGCGGGTTTTGACCAAGGAGTTCGAACCTAACGCAACGCAGCGGCGGATCATGAAACGCAACGCCGATTTGGCCGTCAGCGCTTGCAGGCCTTGGTCCACCAGCGAACAATATGACCTGATGCGGCGTTATCTGTCGCAGCGCCATCCAGTCGGCGGGATGACGACGATGGACGATATGGACTATGCCGACATGGTCGAGCAGTCGCCGGTCAGGAGCCACGTCGTCGAATATCGCACCCCGGGCCGTTTCGGGCGGCTGGGCGAACTCGTCGGCGCGTGCCTGACCGACCAGCAGGCCGACGGGCTGTCAATGATCTACAGCTTTTATGATGCGGAGGCCGAAGGCCGTCCTGGCCTCGGCAATTTCATCATCCTTGACCACATCATGCGCGCACGCGCAGCTGGGCTGGAGTATGTCTATCTGGGCTACTGGGTCGAGGGCGCGGCGCGGATGCAATATAAAGTCCGTTACCGCCCGATGGAGCGACTTGGGCCGGATGGCTGGGAACGGTTCGAACCGGCCGATACTCTCGCCACTGCCTAAAGGCCGTGTCGCGGCTGATCCTGTTCAACAAGCCGTTCGGGGTGTTGCCACAATTGACCGATAAGGGCACCGAGGGGGCGGCGAGGCCGACGCTGTCGGATTATGTCGACGTCCCCGGCGTGTATCCGGCAGGTCGGCTCGATATGGATAGCGAAGGCCTGGTGCTCTTGACCGACGACGGCCGGTTGCAGGCGCGGATCGCCGACCCGAAATTCAAGATGGCGAAGACGTATCTGGTTCAGGTCGAAGGTGAGGTCATTGAGGATGCGCTGGCGGCATTGCGGACGGGAGTGCAGTTGAAGGATGGCCCGACGCTGCCAGCCGAAGCCGAACGCATCGACCCACCGCAAATATGGCCCCGCGACCCGCCAATCAGGGTCCGGCTGAGTGTCCCATATAGCTGGGTCAAACTAACCATCCGCGAAGGCCGAAATCGGCAAGTGAGGCGGATGACGGCAGCGGTGGGTTTCCCGACGCTGCGGTTGGTGCGGTGGTCGGTTGGGGAGTGGAGTGTCGAGGGGTTGG